>NZ_WJZM01000031.1:0-72544 GCF_021609545.1 Pseudomonas sp. PA-1-6B | reverse complement strand
GGCGAGGGCGCGCCCCCCCGTTGAACGGCGCAGCACTCACATTTTGGGGGCCGCTGCGCCCCCGCGGGGAGGCAGGCTCCCTCGCCACAGTTACCGATTCTGTCTTAACTGACTGGCATCAGGGCTTGCCCACCGCTATCGCAGGCAAGCCAGCTCCCACAGTTGGTTGCATTTCAAATGTAGATCGCAAAAAAAACGCCAACCCTAGGGTTGGCGTTTTCGCGCAGCGCTTAGCGCATCACTGCGGTTTCTTGCGACCAAAACCAGGACGCTGGCCGGAACCGGCCGGGGCGCCACGGCGCTTGCCCGAAGGCTCGTCCGCGACCAGTTTCGGGCCAGGGCGCTTGTTCGCCGCTGGCTTGGCTGGACGCTTGGTGCTGGCGTTGTCGGCCGGGCGATCCGCTTCACCACGGTTGCTGCGACCACCCGCCGGAGCAGGACGCGGCGTACGTGGCGCACGCTCGCCTTCTTGACGCGATGGTGTGGTGGGGCGGCGTTCACCTTCAATGTGCGGCTGACGCGAGATACGACCGCCGGTGGCCGGTGCATCCAGCGCAGGGCGCAGGGTGCGGGCAACACGTTCGGTACGTGGCACTGGGCGCGACGATTTGCGCTGCATACGCTCAAGCTTGTCTTTGCTCTTGGCGTTCATTTGCGGCATGGCAACCGGCGTCAGGCCCACTTCGGCGCTGAGGATATCGACCTCGTACTGGCTCATTTCGCGCCAGCGGCCCATCGGCAGGTCGGAGTTCAGGAACACCGGGCCAAAACGCACGCGCTTGAGGCGGCTGACCACCAGGCCCTGGGACTCCCACAGGCGACGCACTTCACGGTTACGGCCTTCCATCACCACGCAGTGGTACCAGTGGTTGAAACCTTCGCCACCCGGCGCCTGCTTGATGTCGGTGAACTTGGCCGGGCCGTCTTCGAGCACCACGCCCGCCTTGAGGCGTTCGATCATCTCGTCATCGACTTCACCACGTACACGCACGGCGTATTCACGGTCCATCTCGTAGGACGGGTGCATCAGGCGGTTGGCCAACTCACCGTCAGTGGTGAACATCAGCAAGCCGGTGGTGTTGATGTCCAGGCGGCCGATGTTGATCCAGCGGCCTTCTTTAGGCTTGGGCATCTTGTCGAACACGGTCGGACGGCCTTCCGGGTCGTCACGGGTGCAGATCTCGCCGTCGGGCTTGTTGTACATGATCACGCGGCGCACCGATTCGGCGGCCTCTTCACGCTTGATGACCTTGCCATCAATGGTGATTGCATCGTGCAGGTCGACGCGCTGGCCGAGGGTTGCCTCGACGCCGTTGACCTTGATGCGCTTCTGGGTGATCCAGGCTTCGACGTCGCGGCGCGAGCCCACGCCGATACGCGCCAGCACTTTTTGCAGTTTTTCGCCTGCTGGGCCGATTTCCTGGTCTTTCTGGTCTTGGTCATTCATCGTAAGCACCTCCCGGTGGGTCGATTCAGGCGTGGCCTGAGGGTATTGAAAGCGGGGCCTTGGCCAAATAGCTCGGCAAGGGGTCGCGAATCATACGCGCATGGCGCGTGTTGCGCATCCCAGACTAGTCGATAACGCCCAGCTCATTTGCTTTTCCGCCGACCGGTGGCCCCCAGGGCCAGCAATCGCAGCTCGGCTTCGGCCAGCACCATGCGCTTGTCGGCTTTATCGAGTTTCTTCCAGGCACGGATTTCACGCTTGCTGCGGCCACAGCCGACGCAGATGTCATCGTTGAATTTGCAGATGCTGATGCACGGGTCTTTCATGGCACTCATGGTCGATCCTCTGTGGGAGCTGGCTTGCCTGCGATGGCATCACCTCCTTGCATCTGAGAGACCGAGGCGTCTGCATCGCAGGCAAGCCAGCTCCCACATGGGTTGCGCGGTGAACGTCAGAGCCGGTCAGTCTTCGAGCTGTCGGCGCTCGTTTTCGATGGCTTCGGCCAGCGCCCGGGCTTCGTCTTCTTCGTCACTCAGGGGTGGCTGTTCGAGGGCGGCGACGGCGGCCAGGAGCTTTTCGCGGGCTTCAGCCACGCCGAGAATATCTTCTTCGGTTTGGACCTCAGGCTCGGATTCAACGTTCACCTGGGTTTCTGGCTGCGCCGCACCATCACGCAGCAAATCGTCGAAGTCGGTCTTGATCCCCTGCTCCATGTCGTCCAGCTCCAGCAACAACGTATGGAAACTGGTTTCGTCCTTGGGCTCCTCCGGCTCGGCGCTGGCGTCGGCCAGTTCCTGCAGGCTTTGCGGCACCGGCGCGTCGTCGAAGTCGAGCACCGGCTCGGCCTCCATTTCGCGCAGCTCGGCCAGGGGTGGCAGGTCGTCGAGGTTTTTCAGGTTGAAATGATCGAGGAACACCTTGGTGGTGGCGAACATGGCTGGTTTGCCCGGCACATCGCGGTAGCCAACAATGCGGATCCACTCACGCTCCAGCAGGGTCTTGACGATATGGCTGTTGACCGCCACACCACGCACATCTTCGATCTCGCCCCGAGTGATGGGCTGGCGATAGGCGATCAGCGCCATGGTCTCCAGCATCGCCCTCGAGTAGCGCTGCGGGCGTTCTTCCCACAAACGCCCGACCCACGGTGAAAACTTCTCACGGATCTGCAGGCGGTAACCCGACGCCACTTCACGCAGTTCAAAGGCACGGCCCTCGCAGGATTTGCGCAGGATCTCCAAGGCCTTCTTGAAGACCGGCGGCTCCGGGCGTTCGGCCTCTTCAAAGAGTTCGAACAGGCGCTCCAGAGATTGCGGTTTACCCGAGGCCAGGAGAAAGGCCTCCAGCAAAGGGGCCAGTTCGCGGGGTTCAGTCAGATTCATCGATTCAGCTCGTTATTCGGCTCGCGCCCGCACGTGGATAGCCGCAAAAGGCTCATTCTGCACCAGCTCGACCAAGGACTCCTTCACCAGCTCAAGGATCGCCATAAAAGTCACCACCACGCCCAGTCGGCCCTCTTCGGCAGTAAACAACTCGACAAAGGGTACAAACCCACCGCCCTTGAGACGTTCCAGCACATCGCTCATGCGCTCGCGGGTGGACAGCGCTTCACGGCTGACCTGGTGGCTCTCGAACATATCGCCACGGCGCAGTACTTCGGCCATGGACATCAGCAATTCTTCCAGACTCACGTCCGGCAGCAACTTGCGCGCGCGCGCCTCGGGAGCGTCGAGCTTGGGCACCACCACATCACGGCCCACACGGCTCAGGCCGTCGATGCCTTCGGCGGCGGCCTTGAAGCGTTCGTACTCCTGCAGGCGGCGGATCAGCTCGGCGCGCGGGTCATCCTCTTCGGCTTCCACCGTCTCCGAGCGCGGCAACAGCATGCGCGACTTGATCTCGGCGAGCATGGCGGCCATGACCAGGTACTCGGCGGCCAGTTCCAGGCGCACCGACTGCATCAGCTCGACATAGCCCATGTACTGGCGGGTGATTTCTGCCACCGGAATGTCGAGGATGTTGATGTTCTGCTTGCGGATCAGGTACAGCAGCAAGTCCAGCGGGCCTTCGAAGGCTTCAAGGAACACCTCCAGGGCGTCCGGCGGGATGTACAGGTCCAGGGGCATTTCCATGACCGCCTGGCCATACACCATGGCAAACGGCAGTTCCTGCTGGGCGCCAGCCTGGGGATCAGCGGCTTCCACGGCTGACATTCAGGCCTCGACCATGAACGGAGCCGGGTCGCCACAACCCACACGCACCACTTCTGGTTCGCCATCGGCCAGGTTGATCACCGTGGAGGCCTTGTTGCCGCCGTAGCCGCCGTCGATGATCAGGTCGACGTGCTTTTCCAGCAAACGGCGCATTTCGTAAGGGTCGTACAACGGCTCGGTTTCGCCGGGCAGGATCAACGACACGCTCATCAGCGGTTCGCCCAACTCGGCCAGCAGCGCCAGGGCAATCGGGTGTTCCGGCACGCGCAGGCCAATGGTGCGTTTCTTCGGGTGCAGCAACAGGCGCGGCACTTCGCGGGTGGCGTTGAGGATGAAGGTGTAGGGCCCCGGCGTGTGGGCCTTGAGCAGGCGGAAGGTGCCGGTGTCGACCTTGGCGAACAGCCCGAGCTGGGACAAGTCGCTGCAGATCAGCGCAAAGTTGTGCTTGTCGTCCAGCTGGCGCAGGCGCCTTACTCGCTCCACCGCGCCCTTGTCGCCGATCTGGCAGCCAATGGCGTAGGACGAATCAGTCGGATAGATCACCACGCCGCCGGCACGGATGATCTCCACGGCCTGCTTGATCAGGCGCGCCTGAGGGTTTTCCGGATGAATCTGGAAGAATTGGCTCACGTGCTCTACCTGTTCAGACGGTGGCAATAATGGGGTCATGCTTGAATCGCCCCCACAACAGCGGCAGATCTTCCGGGACCTGGCGATATTCGCCAATCTCGGACCAGCCGCCTGGGCCATGAAAGTCACTGCCGGCACTGACCAGCAGACCAAATTCGCGGGCGAGGATCGCCAGGCTGCCGACCTGTTCGGCGGGTTGATGCCCGTTGACCACCTCGATGGCGTGGCCACCCGCTCCAATATAGTCGCTGATCAGCTTGCGGCGCTTGCTGCGGGTGAAATCGTAATGCCAGGGATGCGCCAGGCTCACCCAGGCCCCGGAGGCCCGCAGGGTCTGGACGGTGTCTTCCAGGGTCGGCCAGTGCAGCTTCACATCGCCTAACTTGCCGGCGCCCAGCCATTTGCGAAAGGCCTCGGCGCGATCCTTCACATAGCCTTCACGTACCATCCAGTCGGCAAAGTGCGGACGGGCCGGTGCGTTGCCGCTGTCGCCCAGTTCCTGCTGGACAGCACGGGCACCGTCGAGGGCACCTGGCATACCTTTGAGGCTGAGCTTGCGGCTTATTTCTTCGGACCGCAGCCAGCGGCCATCGTGCAATTGGGCAATCGCCGCCACCAAGGGCGGGGCCTTTTGATCAAAACCGTAGCCCAGCACGTGGATGGTGGCGCCGCCCCAGGTGCAGGACAATTCCACGCCGCTGACCAACTGCATACCCAGGGAGTGCGCGGCCTGGCGGGCTTCGTCGAGGCCTTCAAGGGTGTCATGGTCGGTCAATGCCAAAACTCGCACGCCTTTTTCAAACGCACGCGCAACCAGTACCGCGGGCGCCAGGGCGCCGTCGGAGGCCGTGCTGTGGCAGTGCAAATCAACATTCACGGGGGTGTGTAACCTCAAGTCAGCTGGCGCTATCGCAACCAAGGATGTTTGTTATTATGCCGCCACATCCAGCTTCTGGCTCTTACTGTGAAACAATTCATCGACTTCATCCCGCTGTTGCTGTTTTTCATCGTTACCAAACTCGACCCCAGGGTCATCGAAATCGCCGGCCACGAGCTGTCGTTCGGGGGCATCTACAGTGCCACTGCCGTACTGATCATCAGCTCTATCGTAGTGTACGGCGCCATCTTCATCTCGCAGCGCAAGCTGGAAAAAAGCCAATGGCTCACCCTCGTCGCCTGCCTGGTGTTCGGTGGCCTGACCCTGGCCTTCCACAGCGAAACCTTCCTTAAATGGAAAGCCCCTGTGGTGAACTGGCTGTTCGCCCTGGTGTTTATCGGCAGCCACTTCATCGGTGACCGCCTGCTGATCAAGCGGATCATGGGCCATGCGCTGACCTTGCCGGAGCCGGTGTGGGTGCGCCTGAACGTGGCCTGGATCGTGTTCTTCCTGTTCTGCGGCGCCGCCAACCTGTTCGTGGCCTTCACCTTCCAGGACTACTGGGTCGACTTCAAAGTGTTTGGCAGCCTGGGCATGACCGTATTGTTTTTGATCGGCCAGGGCATCTACCTGTCACGCCACCTGCATGACACCACACCGAAAACCGAGGACTGACATGCTCTACGCCATCATTGCCACCGACGTTGCCAACTCCCTGGAAAAACGCCTGAGCGTACGCCCGGCCCACGTCGAGCGCCTCAAACAGCTGCAAGCCGAAGGCCGCATGGTACTGGCCGGCCCGCACCCGGCCGTCGACAGCAATGACCCAGGCGACGCGGGTTTCAGCGGAAGCCTGATCGTCGCCGAGTTCGCCTCCCTGGCCGACGCCCAGGCCTGGGCCAAGGCTGATCCTTATGTCGCAGCAGGCGTCTACGCCGATGTAGTGGTCAAGCCGTTCAAGCAAGTCTTGCCTTGAACCCGGCTGCGTCGAACCTAATCGTTTCGGCGCACTCCTAATGGCTCGAGGCATCACCGGTGGGGCCTTCGCCGCCGACAATGGCTAAATTGAGTGAGTCATGAGCGAGCTGTTACTGATAGATGATGACCAGGAGCTCTGTGAGCTGCTGACCAGTTGGTTGAGCCAGGAAGGTTTCCAGGTACGCGCCTGCCATGACGGCTTGAGCGCCCGAAAAGCCCTGGCCGACAGCGCGCCTGCGGCCGTCGTGCTCGACGTGATGCTACCCGACGGCAGCGGCCTGGAGCTACTCAAGCAATTGCGCAACGACCACCCGGAGCTGCCGGTGCTGATGCTCTCGGCCCGGGGCGAACCCTTGGACCGCATCCTCGGCCTGGAACTGGGCGCCGACGACTACCTGGCCAAGCCTTGCGATCCGCGCGAGCTGACGGCTCGCCTGCGCGCCGTATTGCGCCGCAGCCACCCGGCCGCGGTATCGACCCAGCTGGAACTGGGCGACCTGTGCTTCAGCCCGGTGCGCGGCGTTGTCAGCATCGATGAACAGGAGTTCGCCCTCACCGTCTCCGAAAGCCGCCTGCTTGAAGCATTGCTGCGTCAGCCCGGCGAGCCCCTGGATAAACAGGAACTGGCGCAGATCGCCCTGGGCCGCAAGTTGACCCTGTATGACCGCAGCCTGGACATGCACGTCAGCAACCTGCGTAAAAAGATCGGCCCACACCCCGATGGCCGGCCACGGATCGTGGCGCTGCGTAGTCGTGGTTACTACTACAGCCCCTAAACATCACGCTTAACCCTGTGGGAGCTGGCTTGCCTGCGATAGCGGTGGGCCAGTTAGCATGAGGGTGCCTGACACACCGCTATCGCAGGCAAGCCAGCTCCCACCAGTGTTCTCATCAGCCTCGAGGTTTTGTCAGTTCCTATCAAACCCGTCTTTACCGAAGCTTTACCCTACCCTGACCGCCGCTGACCTTGCTCTGCGTAACCTACTCACATCCGGACTCACCGGAATAGAGACAGGAGAATCACCATGCGCAAGACCCTTATCGCTTTGATGTTCGCCACTGCCCTGCCCACCGTTGCCATGGCAATGCCGGAAGGCCCAGGCCCGATGGGTGGTCCTGAAAGCCACATGATGGGCGGCCCAGGCCACGGTGAACACGGTCCGCGTGGCAAAGGCGGCCCGTTCAGCCAGCTGGACTTGAGCAAGGAACAGCGCGAGCAGATCCGCAAGCTGATGGGTGACCAATGGCACGCCCGCAAAGACTTGGTCAAAAAGTACCTAGACAAACTGCCAGCCGCTGACCAGAAGGCGATGCAGGACGAAATCGCCGCCGGCAAGCAGAAAACCCAGACCGATATCCGTGCCGTGCTCAAGCCCGACCAGCAGAAGAAGTACGACGAAATCGTCAAGAAACAAGCCGAGCGCCGCGCCGAATGGAAAGAGTTCCAGGCCTGGAAAGCCCAGCAAGCGCAAAAAGCGCAATAATGATCTAGCTTCACCCCAGCCCAGTGGCTCGCGCCGCTGGGCTTTTCCTGTTTGAGGGTTTCCTGTGCGTTCATTGTTCTGGCGTATCCTGGCGAGTTTCTGGCTGGCCATCGCCCTGGTTGCCGGTTTGTCGATCCTGCTTGGGCACATGCTCAACCAGGACGCCTGGATTCTCAGCCGCCACCCTGGCCTCAACAACCTGGCCCAAGAGTGGACGCAGCTCTACGAGAGCCAGGGTGAAGACGCCGCCCAGGAGTTGCTGCAGCAGCGCAAACGCCAGTACCACATCGACGTGCAAGTGCTTAACGAAAGCGGCGAGCCAGTGGTGCGCGGTACCTTCCCGCGCCGCGCCGCCGCCTTCGAAGCCCGCCAGAACGACAGCCAGGACGGCCATCTGCCGTGGCGACGCCTGACCGCCGAATACACCAGCGACAAAACCGGCGACACCTACCTATTGATCTACCGTATTCCTCACCCGGAGCTGGACGCCTGGCACCGCAGCAGCCTGCTGTGGCCGCTCAGTGCATTGGCGATTACCCTGGTGGTGCTGACCCTGTTCAGCCTGCTGGTGACCTTGTCCATCACCCGACCGCTCAGCCGTCTGCGCGGCGCGGTGCATGACCTGGGGCAAACCACTTATCAACAGAACAGTCTGGCGCAACTGGCCAACAGGCGCGATGAATTCGGCGTGCTGGCCAACGACTTCAACCGCATGGGCGCGCGCCTGCAAAGCCTGATCGGCAGCCAGCGCCAGTTGCTGCGCGACGTCTCCCACGAACTGCGCTCGCCGTTGGCGCGCTTGCGTATCGCCCTGGCCTTGGCCGAACGCGCCAGCCCCGAAGAACGGGAAAAACTCTGGCCGCGCCTGACCCGCGAATGCGATCGACTGGAGGCCTTGATCAGCGAGATCCTGGTATTGGCACGGGTCGACGCCGACAACGCCAGCGCCGAAGACATCGACCTCACCCCGTTGCTTAAAACGCTGCAAAAGGACGCCCAACTCAGTGCCCCCGAGCAAGTGGTGCAACTGACGACTGCCAATGACTTGCAGCTTAAAGGCTGGCCGACCATGATCGAACGCGCCGTGGACAACCTGCTGCGCAATGCCCAGCGCTTCAACCCGGGGGGCGAACCGATTGAATTGCAGGCCCAGCATCAAGGCGGGCGCATTCTGATCAGCGTACGCGACCACGGACCCGGCGTTGAAGCCGAGCACCTGAGCCAATTGGGCGAGCCGTTCTACCGGGCGCCGGGCCAGACCGCCCAAGGCCATGGCCTGGGCCTGGCCATCGCCCGTCGCGCCGCCGAGCGCCATGGCGGTAACCTGATCCTGGCCAACCATCCCGATGGCGGCTTTATCGCCAGCATCGAACTGCCCTTGATCCCTGGGGTTGCCACACCGGTGGGATGATCTTCTATAGTGGCCCTTCTCTTACGGAGGGCCTTTGATGACAGACCTGCTGACTCCCATCCAAGCCGCACTCGCTTTACCGCACGCCCCACTGCCCCAGCCCCAGGCCGGCGCCTTGCCCTCGACCTTCGCCGTGACAGACCTGGCGGCCGCCAGCATCGGCGCCGCAGGCCAGGCCGTCGGCCAGTTGATTGAGCAACAAACCGGGCGCCTGCCCAGCGTCAGCGTGGATCGGCGCCTGGCCTCGTTGTGGTTCTCCTCGTCGATTCGCCCCGTGGGGTGGCAAGTGCCGCCTTTGTGGGACCCGGTAGCGGGTGATTACGCCAGCGTCGACGGCTGGATCCGTCTGCACACCAACGCGCCCCATCATCGCGCAGCGGCCGAGCGGGTATTGGGGCCTGCCGCTGATCGCGCAGCCATGGCGAGTAGAGTCGCGACCTGGAAAGCCGCCGAACTGGAACAGGCGGTTGTCGATGCGGGCGGTTGTGCGGCGCAGATGCGTAGCTGGCAAGCCTGGCAGCAGCATCCCCAAGGCTTGGCGGTAAACGCCGAAGCGTTGATCCAGCGTCAGGTCTTCGAACCCGGCACCGACAAACCCTGGCTCGGTTCCGCAGCACGCCCACTGGCCGGCATCAAGGTGCTGGATTTGACCCGGGTGCTGGCCGGCCCGGTGGCCAGTCGTTTCCTCGCCGGCTTGGGTGCCAGCGTACTGCGCATCGACTCGCCCACCTGGAACGAACCTGGCGTCGTCCCGGAAATGACCCTGGGTAAACGCTGCGCCCGCCTGGATCTAACGAGCCACGACGACCGGCAAGTGTTCGAAGCGTTGCTCAAGGACGCCGACATCCTGTTCCACGGTTACCGCGCCGATGCCCTGGAGCAACTCGGTTATACCCTTGGCGAACGTCAGCACATCGCCCCCGGACTGATAGACGTCAGCCTCAACGCCTACGGCTGGAGCGGCCCATGGCGTAATCGGCGTGGCTTTGACAGCCTGGTGCAGATGAGCAGCGGGATTGCCGAGGCCGGCATGGCTTGGAAACAGACGGATAAACCGCTGCCGCTACCGGTGCAGGCGCTGGATCACGCCACCGGCTATTTGATGGCCGCCAGTGCTATCCGGGCGTTGGCCGAGCGCCTGGACTCCGGACGCGGCGGTTCGGCGCGCTTGTCGTTGGCGCGTACGGCGAAGTTGCTGGTGGAGGCCGGGCAAGTGCCACTGCAAGCGGCATTGCGCGAAGAAGACATCAATGACCAAGGCCTGGTGGTGGAGCAGACAGCCTGGGGCCAGGCCCATCGGCTACTCGCGCCGCTGAGCATCAGTGGCACGCCGTTGCAGTGGGATTTGCCGGCGGTGGAGTTAGGGTCACACCGACCTCAGTGGTGACCTGGGCACCGCTATCGCAGGCAAGCCAGCTCCCACAGGATCAAACAACACGGTCCACTGTGGGAGCCGGGCTTGCCCGCGATGGGGCCATCACCGTCGCTATCAATCCCCGCGGTTTAACGACGTCCACAAATGCTGCGCCGCATACGCCCTCAACGGCCGCCACGCCTCGGCCCGCGCCAATAATTGCCGAGCCGACACCGGCCCACCTTCCAAGGCTGCCAAAGCATTGATCAGCCCGATATCCCCCGACGCAAACGCATCCGCCTCGCGCAACTGGCGCATGGCGATGTACTGCGCGGTCCACTCTCCAATCCCCGGCAACGCCACCAACTGTGCAACGCCGTCCTGGAGGCTGGCCTTGGGTTGGAAAAGCTGAGGATCATCCAACAGTGCCTGGGCCACACCGGACAAGGTGTGGCCCCGCGCCTTGGGCATGCCCAGGGTGGCCAGGTCCGCCGCCGCCAGCACTTCAGGTGTCGGGAACAGGTGGGTAATACCGCGGTGTGGGGTTTTCAGGGGCTGGCCATACTGCGCCACCAGCTTGCCCGCCAGGCGAATCGCCGCTACCACGGTGATCTGCTGGCCCAGCACCGCACGAATCGCCAACTCCAGCCCGTCCCAGGCCCCGGGCACACGAAGACCAGGACGGGCCGCAACCAGCTGCGCCATCAACGGGTCACAAGCCAGCTGGGTATTGATCAACTCCGGTCGGGCATCCAGATCGAACATGGCCCGCAAGCGTCGATCGATTTCGGGCAGGGCCGTTGAGTCAGGAAATTCGACGCTGGCTTCCAGCCAATCGCCCGCTCCCGGCGCCACGCTGAGCCACCCCTGTTGCCCGTTCACGCTGATGCTGCGCCGGTACACACCAGCCTCAACGATCTCTAATCCACTGATGGCCCGAGCTGACAAAAACGCCAACATCGCCGCCCAGTCATAGGGCGGCTGATATGCCAATCTCACAACGACAATACCCCGCTATACAACCCATATGCCGCCAGCCCGGCGCCCGCGATCACGCAGCTGAAAATGCCCTTTTCCACGTGAGTAAACAAGGGCTGGCCTTGCTCGCGCTTGGCTTGGGCGAACAGGATCACACCCGGGGCATACAGCAGTGCCGACAGCAGCAAATACTTCAAGCCCCCTGCGTACAACAGCCATACCGCATAGCCGAGGGCAATCAGCCCCACCATCAAGTCTTTCAGGCGCTGGCGCTGGGCGCCGGCATAGGTTTCTCCACGCCCGCTGAGCAACACCGCATAAGCCGCCGACCACAGGTACGGCACCAGGATCATCGACGACGCCAGGTAGATCAGGGTGGTGTAGGTACTGGCTGAAAACAGCGTGATCACCAGGAATGCCTGGATCATCACGTTGGTCAGCCACAACGCGTTAACCGGCACCTGATTGGCATTTTCCTTTTTCAGGAACGCCGGCATGGTCTTGTCATGGGCAGTGGCATAGAGAATTTCCGCGCAGAGCAACGCCCACGAAAGCAATGCCCCGAGCAGCGAAACGGCCAGGCCGATGCTAATCAATACTGCGCCCCAGAGCCCGACAATGTGTTCCAGCACGCCCGCCAGCGACGGGTTCTGCAATTGGGCCAGTTCCGGCTGGTTCATGATGCCCAGGGACAGCACATTCACCAGCACCAACAGCGCCAGCACGCCCAGGAAACCAATCACCGTCGCACGCCCCACATCCGAGCGTTTCTCGGCTCGCGCCGAATAAACGCTGGCGCCTTCGATGCCGATAAACACGAACACCGTGACCAGCATCATGTGGCGCACCTGCTCGACCACAGTGCCCATTTGCGGATTGCCCAGGCCCCAGATATCACGGGTGAAGATGTCCGCCTTGAACGCCACCGCGGCAATCACGATAAACATCAGCAGCGGCACGATCTTCGCCACGGTGGTGATCTGGTTGATGAAAGCAGCTTCTTTGATCCCGCGCATCACCAGAAAATGCACCGCCCACAACAACAGCGATGCACAGCCGATGGCCAGCGGGGTATTGCCCTGGCCGAACGCCGGAAAAAAGTAACCCAGGGTGCTGAACAGCAACACGAAATAGCCGACGTTGCCCATCCACGCGCTGATCCAATAGCCCCAGGCCGATGAGAACCCCATGTAGTCGCCGAAGCCGGCCTTGGCGTAGGCGTACACCCCGGAATCCAGTTCCGGTTTGCGGTTGGCCAAGGTCTGGAACACAAAGGCCAGGGTCAGCATGCCGATGGCGGTGATCGCCCAGCCGATCAAGATGGCGCCCACTTCGGCACGGGCAGCCATGTTCTGCGGCAACGAAAAGATGCCGCCGCCAATCATCGAGCCCACCACCAGGGCAATCAGGGCACTGAGCCGAAGTTTCTGGGCGGGTTGGGACATGCAGGTTCCTCGAAATTTTCGGTTGGGCGACAACTGCGCACACAAGTAATTCAAATGGATGAAGGTTTCATAACATAAGGATATGTAAAGGCGCGAAGTTTAGGCTTATTTAGAATTTAAATACGTCAATTATGAAGTGTTCGCCAAACAACGGACAAAAAATTTGCACATTCGCAAATAAGAACTAGCGTCAACACCCATGCCCCGACCAATTGATTAACCATAAAGCAGAGAGCGCTCTACCCAGCGCCTTTGCGGGATTTTTTCGCCCGCAAAACCTCACCCTAAGTCGTTAATTCACAATGGAATGTGCCAATGAAGTGATCTGAGTCAGCTGTTTGATTAGCGCACGGAATTATTCTGTGGTCTCTCTTCTCCTGCATTGGAGTCATGCAATGTCTGAAACTCCCGGAAAACTTCGATTAGGCGCCCTGGTCGCACTTGTCGTCGGCTCGATGATTGGCGGCGGCATTTTTTCATTGCCACAAAACATGGCCGCCAGCGCCGATGTCGGTGCAGTGTTGATCGGCTGGGTGATTACCGCCATCGGCATGTTGACCCTCGCCTTCGTGTTCCAGACCCTCGCCAACCGCAAGCCTGACCTCGACGGCGGGGTGTACGCCTACGCCAAGGCCGGTTTCGGCGACTACATGGGTTTCTCATCGGCCTGGGGCTACTGGATCAGTGCCTGGCTGGGCAACGTCGGTTACTTCGTATTGCTGTTCAGCACCCTGGGTTACTTCTTCCCGATCTTTGGCGAAGGCAATACGCCGGCGGCAGTGATCGGTGCGTCGGTGCTGCTGTGGGCCGTGCATTTCCTGGTGCTGCGCGGGATCAAGGAAGCGGCGTTCATCAATCTGGTGACCACCGTCGCCAAGGTCGTGCCGCTGCTGCTGTTTGTGCTGATTGCCCTGTTTGCGTTCAAGCTGGACATCTTCACCGCCGACATCTGGGGCGTGAAAAACCCGGACCTGGGCAGTGTGATGAACCAGGTGCGCAACATGATGCTGGTCACCGTGTGGGTGTTTATCGGCATCGAAGGCGCGAGCATCTTCTCGTCCCGTGCCGAAAAACGCAGTGACGTGGGCAAGGCCACCGTGATCGGTTTTATCACTGTGCTGCTGTTCCTGATGCTGGTGAACGTGCTGTCCCTGGGGATCATGACCCAGCCGGAACTGGCCAAGTTGCAGAACCCGTCGATGGCCGCCGTGCTGGAGCATGTGGTCGGCCACTGGGGGGCGGTGCTGATCAGCGTCGGCTTGATCATCTCGCTGCTGGGCGCGTTGCTGTCGTGGGTGCTGTTGTGTGCAGAGATCATGTTCGCCGCCGCCAAGGACCACACCATGCCGGAGTTCTTGCGCAAGGAGAACGCCAACCATGTGCCGGTCAACGCCCTGTGGCTGACCAACGCGATGGTGCAGATATTTCTGGTGATCACGCTGTTTTCCGCCAGCACCTACCTGTCACTGATCTACCTCGCCACCTCAATGATTCTGGTGCCTTACCTGTGGTCGGCGGCCTACGCCCTGCTGCTGGCGGTGCGCGGCGAGACCTACGAGAACGCCCTGAAAGAGCGCAAGAAAGACCTGTTCATCGGCGCCGTCGCCCTGATCTACGCGATCTGGCTGCTCTATGCCGGCGGCACCAAATACCTGCTGCTTTCCGCCCTGCTCTACGCCCCTGGCGCGATCCTGTTCGCCAAGGCCAAACGTGAACTGGGCAAACCGATTTTCACCAACGTCGAGAAGCTGATCTTCGCCGCAGTAGTCATTGGCGCCCTGGTGGCGGCCTATGGGCTCTATGACGGCTTCCTGACTCTGTAATTGTGTGTTCACTGGAGGATCTGTAATGACCACGGAAAAAGTGAAGTACGGCGTACATTCCGAAGCCGGCAAACTGCGCAAAGTCATGGTGTGCTCCCCAGGTTTGGCCCACCAGCGGCTGACCCCCAACAACTGCGACGAACTGCTGTTTGATGACGTGCTGTGGGTGGCCCAGGCCAAGCGCGACCACTTCGACTTCGTGACCAAGATGCGCGAGCGGGACATTGATGTGCTGGAAATGCACAACCTGCTCACCGACATCGTCGCCAACCCAGAAGCGCTGGACTGGATTCTGGAACGCAAGATCACCGCCAACACCGTTGGCCTGGGCCTGGTCGATGAAGTCGGCTCGTGGCTGCGCAGCCTGGAGCCGCGCAAAATCAGCGAATACCTGATTGGCGGCGTATCGGCCGACGACCTGCCGAGCAGCTTCGGTGGCAAGACCATCGAGATGTTCCGCGATTTTCTCGGCCACGCCAGTTTCATCTTGCCGCCACTGCCCAACACCCAGTTCACCCGCGACACCACCTGCTGGATCTACGGCGGCGTGACGCTTAACCCGATGTACTGGCCGGCACGACGCCAGGAAACCCTGCTGGCCAGCGCCATCTATAAATTCCACCCCGAGTTCACCAACGCCGACTTCCAGATCTGGTACGGCGACCCCGACCAGGAACACGGCGCTGCCACGCTGGAAGGCGGCGACGTGATGCCGATTGGCAACGGCGTAGTGTTGATCGGCATGGGTGAGCGCTCGTCCCACCAGGCCATCGGCCAACTGGCGCGCAACCTGTTCAAGAACAAAGCCGTGGAAAAGGTCATCGTTGCCGGCCTGCCCAAATCCCGCGCCGCGATGCACCTGGACACCGTGTTCAGCTTCTGCGACCGCGACCTGGTCACCGTCTTCCCGGAAGTGGTCAACCAGATCGTGCCTTTCACCCTGCGCCCTGACGAGAGCAAGCCCCACGGCATCGACATCCAGCGCGAGAAAACTAACTTCCTCGAAACCGTGGCTGCAGCGCTCAATCTCAAGGCCCTGCGCGTGGTCGAGACCGGCGGCAACAGCTTCGCCGCCGAACGCGAGCAATGGGATGACGGCAACAACGTGGTGGCCGTGGAACCGGGCGTGGTGATTGGCTACGACCGCAACACCTACACCAACACCCTGCTGCGCAAGGCCGGTGTGGAAGTCATCACCATCAGCGCCGGTGAACTCGGCCGTGGCCGTGGCGGCGGCCACTGCATGACCTGCCCGATCATCCGCGACCCTATCGACTATTAAGGAGATTCCATCATGGCTTTCAATATGCGCAACCGCAGCCTGCTGTCGCTGATGCACCACACCACTCGCGAACTGAATTACCTGCTGGACCTGTCCCGCGACCTCAAACGCGCCAAATACACCGGCACCGAGCGTCCGCACCTGCAAGGCAAAAACATCGCGTTGATCTTCGAAAAAACCTCGACCCGCACCCGTTGCGCTTTCGAAGTTGCGGCCCATGATCAGGGCGCCCACGTCACCTATATCGACCCGGTGTCGTCGCAGATCGGCCACAAAGAAAGCATGAAAGACACCGCCCGCGTACTGGGCCGGATGTTCGATGCCATCGAGTACCGTGGTTTTGAGCAGGAAATCGTCGAAGAGCTGGCCAAGTTCGCCGGTGTGCCGGTGTTCAACGGCCTCACCGCCGAATTCCACCCGACCCAGATGATCGCCGACACCCTCACCATGCGCGAACACAGCGACAAGCCGCTGCATGACATCAGCTACGCCTACCTCGGGGACGCCCGCTACAACATGGGCAACTCGCTGCTGATGATCGGCGCCAAGCTCGGTATGGACGTGCGCATCGGCGCGCCGAAAGCGCTGTGGCCTCATGAAGACTTCATCAAACAGTGCCAGGCCTTTGCCGAGGAAAGCGGCGCGCGCATCACCATCACCGAAGACCCGAAAGAAGCCGTGAAGGGCGTGGACTTCATCCACACCGATATCTGGGTGTCCATGGGCGAACCGGTGGAAGCGTGGGACGAGCGCATCGAGCAACTGCTGCCGTACCAGGTCAACGCCAAGATGATGAAAGCCTCGGGCAACCCTCGGGTGAAATTCATGCATTGCCTGCCGGCGTTCCACAACAGTGAAACCAAGGTCGGCAAGGACATCGCGGCGCGCTATCCGCACCTGGCCAATGGCGTGGAAGTGACCGAAGAGGTGTTCGAGTCGCCGGCCAATATTGCCTTCGAGCAAGCGGAAAACCGCATGCATACCATCAAGGCGATTCTGGTGTCGGCGTTGGCGGACATTTAATTTCCACGGTGTGAACACCGTCAGTGTGGGAGCTGGCTTGCCTGCGATAGCGGTGGGTCTGGCAACAGCAGGTCGCCTGCCAGGCCCTCATCGCAGGCAAGCCAGCGCCCACATTGACCGAGGTGTTCATGCGTTCCCTGAAAGGATTTTCTTTATGCGCATCGTCGTAGCCCTGGGCGGCAACGCCCTCCTGCGTCGTGGTGAACCCATGACCGCAGACAATCAACGGGCCAACATCCGTATCGCCACCGAACAGATCGCCAAGATCCACCCCGGCAACGAGTTGGTGATCGCCCACGGCAATGGCCCGCAAGTCGGCCTGCTGTCATTGCAGGCGGCGGCCTACACCAGCGTCTCGCCTTACCCACTGGACGTGCTGGGCGCCGAGACCGAGGGCATGATCGGCTACATCATCGAACAGGAACTGGGCAACCTGCTGGACTTCGAAGTACCGTTCGCCACCCTGCTCACCCAGGTCGAAGTCGACGCCCAGGACCCTGCCTTCCAGAACCCCACCAAGCCCATCGGCCCGGTGTATGCCAAAGCCGAAGCCGAGAAACTCGCCGCTGAGAAAGGTTGGGCCATCGCGCCCGACGGCGACAAATACCGCCGTGTGGTCGCCAGCCCGCGCCCCAAACGCGTCTTTGAAATTCGCCCGATCAAGTGGCTGCTGGAAAAAAGCGCCATCGTGATCTGTGCTGGTGGTGGCGGCATACCGACCATGTATGGCGAAGATGGCAAGCTGCGCGGCATTGAAGCGGTGATCGACAAAGACCTGTGTTCCTCCTTGCTGGCCACGCAACTGGAGGCCGATTTGCTGGTGATCGCCACCGACGTCAACGCCGCCTTTATCGACTTCGGCAAGCCCACCCAGAAGGCCATCGGCCAGGCCCACCCCGACGATATGGAAAAACTCGGCTTCGCCGCCGGCTCCATGGGCCCCAAGGTCCAGGCCGCCTGCGAGTTCGCCCGTCAGACTGGCAAAACCGCGGTGATCGGTTCACTCTCGGACATCGAAGCCATCGTCCAGGGCAGCGCCGGCACCCGCATCAGCACGGCAAAACCTGGCATCACCTACCTGTGAAGTTGAGGAGAAACGCCTATGGCTATCTTTGAACCCGGCCACTTGCATATCGAGCGACACGCGCTGAACAAGGACGATGTCAGCTACGACCTGTGCCTGGACTACGAAGTCGTCACGGATGACCGCGAAGGCAAAGGCATGCAGTTCACCCTGCACGGCAGCATCCAGGGCAAGGACATGAAGGAAACGTTTTTCCTGCCCAAGGACCAGGCCTACAACTTCGCCAGCAATGTGACCAAGATTGTCGAAAAATACGGCATTCCCAAGACCCATAGCAGCATCGGCTCGCAACACACGCATTACGATCGGATGTTCGAAGATGTGCGCCAGCAGTTGGATATGAAATCCGGCGACCCGGTCAAACCCGAACACCTGGAATAACCTTCCCCCCAATCGAATGTGGGAGCTGGCTTGCCTGCGATAGCGACGTGTCAGACGATATTTTCGGTAACTGACCCACCGCCATCGCAGGCAAGCCAGCTCCCACATTTTGATCTCCACCGGCTCCAAGGCATACTGGCCACCCTCAGCACTCCAGAATCAAGATCCGCCCCATGCGTATCCACGTCAGCTTCATCGACCGCGTCGGCATCACCCAGGAAGTCCTGGCCTTGCTCGGTGGGCGCAATCTCAATCTGGATGCGGTGGAGATGGTGCCGCCCAATGTCTATATCGATGCGCCGACCCTCAGCGCCGAAGTGCTCGAAGAACTGCGCGACGCGTTGTTCAGCGTGCACGGCGTGCAAGCGGTAAAGGTCGTCGACATCCTTCCGGGCCAGCGTCGCCACTTGCAACTCGACGCCCTGCTGGCGGCCATGACCGACCCGGTGCTGGCCCTGGACAGTGCAGGCAAGATCCTGCTGGCCAATCCGGCGCTGATCGCCTTGTACGGGCGTGAACCGGCTGGTGAGAGCATCGCCGAGCTGTTCGATGATCCGGCATTGCTGGAAACCTTGCTGGACCAGGGCTTTCGATTGCCGTTGCGCGAGATCAGCGTGAACGGCCAGACCTTGCTGCTGGGCGCCACGCCGATCACCGACGCCGGCGCCCTGCTCACCCTCTACCAGCCCAACCGCATCGGCGAACAACTGTCAGCGCTGCACCATGACCATGCCGAAGGATTTGATGCGCTGCTGGGCGAATCCCCGGCGATCCGCACGCTCAAGGCGCGGGCGCAACGGGTGGCGGCGCTGGATGCACCGCTGCTGATCCAGGGCGAAACCGGTACCGGCAAAGAGCTGGTGGCACGCGCCTGCCACGCCATCAGTGCGCGTCACAGTGCGCCGTTTCTGGCATTGAACTGCGCGGCACTGCCGGAAAATCTCGCCGAAAGTGAATTGTTTGGCTATGCCCCTGGCGCCTTTACCGGCGCGCAACGCGGTGGCAAACCAGGGCTGATGGAGCTGGCCAACCAGGGCACGGTGTTCCTTGATGAGATCGGTGAGATGTCGCCGTACCTGCAAGCCAAACTGCTGCGTTTTCTCAATGACGGCAGCTTTCGCCGCGTGGGCGGTGACCGCGAGGTGAAGGTCAATGTGCGCATCCTCAGCGCCACCCACCGCGACCTGGAAAAGATGGTCAGCGAAGGCACCTTTCGCGAAGACTTGTTCTACCGCCTCAACGTGCTCAATGTCGCCGTACCGCCCTTGCGTGAACGCGGCCAGGACATCCTGCTACTGGCGCGCTACTTCATGCAGCAAGCCTGCGCGCAGATCCAGCGCCCGGTCTGCCGCCTGGCGCCGGGTACCTATCCAGCCCTGCTGGGCAACCACTGGCCGGGCAACGTGCGGCAGTTGCAAAACGTGATCTTCCGCGCTGCCGCCATCTGCGAAAGCAGCCTGGTGGACATCGGCGACCTGGACATCGCCGGCACCTCCGTGGCGCGCCAGAGCGATGGTGAAGTCGACAGCCTGGAACAGGCCGTGGAAGATTTCGAGCGCAGCCTGCTGGAAAGCCTCTACAGCCGCTACCCCTCGACCCGCCAACTGGCCAGCCGGCTACAAACCTCCCACACGGCTATCGCCCATCGCCTGCGCAAATACGGCATTCCCAACAAACCCTGACGGAATAAACGCGGTTCAACTGTGGGAGCTGGCTTGCCTGCTCCCACAGAGACCGCATTACAGATTTGGTCTGAGAACGACATCCAGTGTACTGAAAGCGCTACAGCGTAACGATATCGCTACAACCCTGTTTTTTGCGCGCCATGCAAGGCTTTGATCCACATAGGCTTTTTTTCACGCACCGGACTGTAGCGAAATCGCTACAGCTCACCCCTCGAACTTTATAGCTGAATTTATTAACTCTTTGATCTATAACGATTTAACAACGTTGGCCGCGATATTGCTAAGCAACTCCTCATTATTCCAATCCCGTCCACCAGACGATTCTGGCCCTGAGGAGTTTCCATGAGCGAGTTGCGTTTCACTGAAGATCACGAATGGCTGCGCGCCGAAGCCGATGGCAGCGTCACCGTGGGTATCACCGCTTTTGCGCAGAATGCGCTGGGTGATGTGGTTTTCGTGCAACTGCCAGAGTTGCAGGCTTACACCAAGGGCGCCGAAGCCTCCACCGTGGAGTCGGTCAAGGCCGCCAGTGGTGTGTACATGCCGTTGGACGGTGAAGTCCTCGAAGTCAACGATAAGCTCGATGGCAGCCCGGAACTGGTCAACGAAGACCCGATGGGCGAAGGCTGGTTCTTCCGTTTTAAACCCGCCGATGCCGATGCAGTGGCTAAGCTGTTGGATCAGGATGCGTACGACCGCCTGATCAAAGCCAACGCTGAAGCTTGAGGAGCGCGCCATGACCGTTAATCTGACCACCGCCAACGAATTCATCGCCCGCCACATCGGCCCGCGCCAGGAAGATGAGCAGCAAATGCTCGCCAGCCTGGGGTTTGATTCCCTCGAAGCCCTGAGCGCCAGCGTGATCCCGGAAAGCATCAAGGGCACCAGCGTGCTCGGCCTGGAAGACGGCCTGAGCGAAGCCCAGGCCCTGGCCAAGATCAAGGCCATTGCCGGCCAGAACCAACTGTTCAAGACCTACATCGGCCAGGGCTACTACAACTGCCATACGCCGTCGCCGATCCTGCGCAACCTGCTGGAAAACCCGGCCTGGTACACCGCCTACACGCCGTATCAACCCGAGATTTCCCAAGGCCGCCTGGAAGCCCTGCTGAATTTCCAGACCCTGATCAGCGACCTCACCGGCCTGCCGATTGCCAACGCCTCCCTGCTCGACGAAGCCACGGCCGCCGCCGAAGCCATGACCTTCTGCAAGCGCCTGAGCAAGAACAAAAGCAGCAACGCGTTCTTCGCTTCGGTGCACAGCCACCCACAAACCCTCGACGTCCTGCGTACCCGTGCCGAGCCACTGGGCATCGATGTAGTGGTGGGCGATGAGCGCGAACTGACCGACGTCAGCCCGTTCTTCGGCGCCCTGCTGCAATACCCGGCCAGCAACGGCGATGTGTTCGACTATCGCGAACTGACCGAACGTTTCCACGCCGCCAACGCACTGGTCGCCGTGGCCGCCGACTTGCTGGCCCTGACCCTGCTGACGCCGCCGGGTGAATTCGGCGCCGACGTCGCCATTGGCAGCGCACAACGCTTTGGCGTACCACTGGGCTTCGGTGGCCCGCACGCGGCGTACTTCTCCACCAAGGATGCGTTCAAGCGCGACATGCCAGGCCGTCTGGTCGGCGTTTCCGTCGACCGCTTCGGCAAGCCGGCCCTGCGCCTGGCCATGCAAACCCGCGAGCAACATATCCGCCGCGAGAAAGCCACCAGCAACATCTGCACCGCGCAAGTGCTGCTGGCCAATATCGCCAGCATGTACGCCGTTTACCACGGCCCCAAGGGCCTGACGCAGATCGCCCAGCGCATTCACCAACTGACCGCGATCCTGGCCAAGGGTTTGACTGCCCTGGGCCAGAAAGTCGAGCAGGCACACTTCTTCGACACCCTGACAATCCACACCGGCGCCCACACCGCAGCCCTGCACGACAAGGCCCGCGCCCAGCGCATCAACTTGCGCGTGGTGGATGGCGAACGCGTTGGCCTGTCGGTCGACGAAACCACCACCCAGGCCGATATCCAAGCCTTGTGGGCCATCTTCGCCGACGGCAAAACCCTGCCAGCCTTTGCTGCAACCGAAAGCACCCTGCCAAGCGCATTGCTGCGTCAGTCGCCGATCCTCAGCCACCCGGTGTTCAACCGTTATCACTCGGAAACCGAGCTGATGCGCTACCTGCGCAAGCTGGCCGACAAGGACCTGGCCCTGGACCGCACCATGATCCCGCTGGGCTCGTGCACCATGAAGCTCAACGCCGCCAGCGAAATGATCCCGGTGACCTGGGCCGAATTCGGTGCCCTGCACCCGTTCGCCCCCGCCGCGCAAAGCGCCGGCTACCTGCAACTGACCACCGAACTGGAAGCCATGCTCTGCGCGGCCACCGGTTACGACGCGATCTCCCTGCAACCCAACGCCGGCTCCCAAGGTGAGTACGCCGGCCTCTTGGCCATCCGTGCCTATCACCAGAGCCGTGGCGAAGAACGTCGCGACATCTGCCTGATCCCGTCGTCAGCCCATGGTACCAACCCTGCGACCGCCAACATGGCCGGCATGCGCGTGGTGGTGACCGCTTGCGATGCACGCGGCAACGTCGACATCGAAGACCTGCGCGCCAAGGCCATCGAGCACCGCGAGCACCTCGCAGCACTGATGATCACCTACCCCTCTACCCACGGCGTGTTCGAGGAAGGTATTCGCGAAATCTGCGGGATCATTCATGACAACGGCGGCCAGGTGTACATCGACGGCGCCAACATGAACGCCATGGTCGGCCTGTGCGCACCGGGCAAGTTCGGCGGCGATGTGTCCCACCTGAACCTGCACAAAACCTTCTGCATTCCCCACGGCGGTGGCGGCCCGGGCGTTGGCCCGATTGGCGTCAAGTCGCACCTCACGCCATTCCTGCCCGGCCACGCAGCCATGGAACGCAAGGAAGGCGCGGTGTGCGCTGCGCCGTTCGGCAGCGCGAGCATTCTGCCGATCACCTGGATGTACATCAGCATGATGGGCGGCGCCGGCCTCAAGCGTGCGTCGCAGTTGGCGATCCTGAATGCCAATTACATTTCCCGTCGCCTGGAAGAGCACTACCCGGTGCTGTACACCGGCAGCAATGGCCTGGTGGCCCACGAATGCATCCTGGACCTGCGCCCATTGAAAGACAGCAGCGGCATCAGCGTGGACGACGTGGCCAAGCGCCTGATCGATTTTGGTTTCCATGCGCCGACCATGTCGTTCCCAGTGGCCGGCACCTTGATGATCGAGCCCACCGAAAGTGAATCCAAGGAAGAGCTGGACCGCTTCTGCGACGCCATGATCGCCATCCGCGAAGAGATTCGCGCAGTGGAAAACGGCACCCTCGACAAAGACGACAACCCCCTCAAGAACGCGCCGCACACGGCAGCGGAACTGGTAGGCGAATGGAGCCACCCATACACTCGTGAACAAGCGGTGTACCCGGTAGCGTCGTTGATCGAAGGCAAGTACTGGCCGCCGGTTGGCCGGGTCGACAACGTGTTTGGCGATCGCAACCTGGTGTGTGCGTGCCCGTCGATCGAGAGCTACGCCTGATCTGACGGGAGATACGCGGCCAGTGTGGGAGCTGGCTTGCCTGCGATAGCGGTGTATCAGCCGACAGTGATGTTGCCTGACCCACCGTTATCGCGGGCAAGCCCGGCTCCCACATTGACCGAGTCGGCTTTCAGAAAATAATAAGAAACCGGAGAACAACCATGTCCCTTAGCGTGTTCGACCTGTTCAAGATTGGCATCGGCCCCTCCAGCTCCCACACCGTCGGCCCGATGCGTGCCGCCGCTCGATTCGTCGAGGGGCTCAAGCGTGACAACCTGCTGGCGGCCACCACCGGCATCAAGGTGGAACTCTACGGATCGCTGGGTGCCACCGGCAAAGGCCACGGCAGCGACAAGGCTGTGTTGCTGGGCCTGGAAGGCGAACACCCGGACACCGTGAATACCGAAACCGTGGCTGCACGCCTGGCACAGATGCGCAGTGACGGGCGCCTCAACCTGCTCGGCGAACACAGCATTGCGTTCAACGAGAAAGAACACCTGGCGATGATCCGCAAGCCCCTTGCCTATCATCCCAACGGCATGATCTTTCGTGCCTTTGACGCCGCCGGCATCCAGACCCGCAGCCGCGAGTACTACTCGGTCGGTGGCGGTTTCGTGGTGGATGAAGACGCGGCGGGCGCCGACCGTATCGTCGAAGACGCTACACCCCTGACCTTCCCGTTCAAACACGCCAAGGACTTGCTCGGCCACTGCACCACCTATGGCCTGTCTATCAGCCAGGTGATGCTGACCAATGAAAGTGCCTGGCGCCCGGAAGCGGAAACCCGCAGCGGTTTGTTGAAGATCTGGCAGGTCATGCAGGATTGCGTCGATGCCGGCTGTCGCAACGAAGGCATCTTGCCCGGAGGCTTGAAGGTCAAGCGCCGGGCAGCGGCCTTGCACAGGCAGTTGTGCAAGAACCCGGAGTCGGCGCTGCGCGACCCGCTGTCGGTGCTCGATTGGGTCAACCTGTATGCGCTGGCGGTCAACGAAGAAAACGCCAATGGCGGGCGCGTGGTCACCGCGCCCACCAACGGCGCGGCCGGGATCATTCCTGCCGTGCTGCATTACTACATGCGTTTTATCCCCGGTGCGAACGAAGACGGCGTGGTGCGCTTTTTGCTCACAGCCGCCGCCATCGGCATTTTGTACAAGGAAAACGCTTCGATCTCAGGCGCCGAAGTCGGTTGCCAGGGCGAAGTCGGCGTGGCCTGTTCCATGGCCGCAGGCGCACTCTGCGAAGTGCTGGGCGGCAGCGTGTCCCAAGTGGAAAACGCCGCCGAGATCGGCATGGAACACAACCTCGGCCTGACCTGCGACCCAATTGGCGGGCTGGTGCAGGTGCCCTGCATCGAGCGCAATGCCATGGGCTCGGTGAAGGCGATCAATGCGGTGCGCATGGCCCTGCGTGGCGACGGGCAGCACTTTGTGTCCCTCGACAAGGTCATCCGCACCATGCGCCAGACGGGCGCCGACATGAAAAGCAAATACAAGGAAACCGCCCGTGGCGGTTTGGCGGTCAACATTATCGAGTGCTGACGCCCACAAGCGCGTCGGCACGTTTTTCAGGAGCTGAATATGTCCACCGAAACCCTGTTGCAAACCCCATTGCATGCCCTGCACCTGGAACTGGGCGCACGCATGGTGCCCTTCGCCGGCTACGACATGCCGGTGCAGTATCCATTGGGCGTGATGAAGGAACACCTGCATACCCGTGAACAGGCCGGGTTGTTCGACGTCTCCCACATGGGCCAGATTCGTCTCACTGGCGCGAATGCCGCCAAGGCTCTGGAAACCCTGGTGCCTGTCGATATCATCGACCTGCCAGTAGGCATGCAGCGCTATGCGATGTTCACCAATGAGCAAGGCGGCATCCTCGACGACCTGATGGTCGCCAACCTGGGCAACGACGAATTGTTCCTGGTGGTCAACGCCGCCTGCAAGGACCAGGACCTGGCGCACCTGCGCACACATATCGGCGACCAATGCACCATCGAACCGCTGTTCGAAGAACGCGCCCTGCTGGCCCTGCAAGGCCCGGCGGCAGTGAAAGTATTGGCGCGCCTGGCCCCTGAAGTCACCCAGATGACCTTCATGCAATTTGCCACCCTGCGTTTGCTGGGCGTGGACTGCTACGTCAGCCGCTCCGGCTACACCGGTGAAGATGGCTTTGAAATCTCCGTACCGGCGGCCAATGCCGAGAGCCTGGCCCGCAGCCTGCTGGCCGAAACCGAAGTGCAGGCCATCGGCCTCGGTGCCCGCGATTCGCTACGCCTGGAAGCCGGCCTGTGCCTGTACGGCCACGACATGAACACCGACACCACACCAATCGAAGCCAGCCTGCTGTGGGCGATTTCCAAGGCTCGGCGTGCCGATGGCGCACGGGCCGGCGGCTTCCCTGGCGCCGACCGCATCTTCACTCAGCAGCAAACCGGTGTGGCGCGCAAACGCGTAGGCCTGCTGCCGCAGGAGCGTACCCCGGTGCGTGAAGGCGCTGAAATTGTCGATGCACAAGGTACGGTTATCGGCAGCGTCTGCAGCGGGGGCTTTGGTCCAACCTTGGGTGGCCCGCTGGCGATGGGTTACCTGGACAGCGCATTTGTCGCACTGAATACCGAAGTTTGCGCAATGGTACGTGGGAAAAAGGTGCCACTGCGTGTAAGTAAAATGCCATTTGTTCCGCAACGTTACTACCGTGGCTGATTGACTGTTTCTATAAGTAACGCGGTTGCGTTAATGTGCACTAAACTGTAACGCAACCGCCATAAAACAGTGCATTCACGATAGGCTTTTTATAGCTGACGCTTTATAACAAGTGAATAACTCTATCGAATAAGCGGGTATCAGGACATTCAACAAAGTGTCATGAGCCCCAGTAAAATCAGGGCCTGCACAAGGGCTTGTTTTTTTCATATTAGTTGGCGTAGAGTTTGCCCACTGTGTTTGCATGGGTCGCTTGGAACCTGGACCTGGGCAGTAGCTCAAGTAGTTTGCTACAACCCGTTCGACGTCTCTTACTTTCCTGCAACCCAGCCCAGTACTCTTTCGCGTGAAAGGGGCTGTCATTAATTTTTAGCGTCAAAGGAAAGAAGAAAATGGCTGAGCGTCAGAGCGGTACCGTCAAGTGGTTCAACGACGAAAAAGGCTTTGGTTTTATCACTCCTGAAAGCGGTCCGGATCTGTTCGTGCATTTCCGCGCAATTCAGGGCAATGGTTTCAAGAGCCTGAAGGAAGGCCAGAAAGTGACTTTCGTTGCCGTGCAAGGCCAGAAAGGCATGCAGGCTGACGAAGTCCTAGCAGAAGCCTGATCCATACCTGCGACAAAAAGCCCCTGATATGACATCAGGGGCTTTTTTATGGGCGCCATTGCGTAAACTGCGTGCTTTCTCCAGAGAGCCCTGCCATGTCCAAACCCCTGTTGAGCCCCCAGGGCGAATTCCCCGCCGTTGGCCTGGGCCGCCGCCTGGCAGCGATGTTCTACGATTTCCTGTTGTGCACTGCCCTGCTGATCGTCACCGCGTTTATCTACAAGCTGGTGTGGATCGCCTTCGTGGGCGAAGCGAAGATGCGCACGCTCACCGAATCCGGCGCGCTGGACGGTGACCCGTTGCTGTCCACGATCCTGCTGTTCGTGCTGTTCGGGTTCTTCGCCAAGTTCTGGACCCATTCGGGGCAAACCCTGGGCATGCAGGTGTGGGGCGTGCGCGTGCAAAACGCCGACGGGTCGCGGATCAGCCTGTGGCAGGCACTGCTGCGTTTTGTGGTGTCGATTGCGTCATGGCTGTGCGTGGGGTTGGGATTTATCTGGTCGTTGTTCGATAAACACAAACGCAGCTGGCATGACATCTATTCGGATACGCAGTTGGTGCGGATCCCGAAGCAAAATAAGTAACTCGAGTGTGGGAGCTGGCTTGCCTGCTCCCACATTTTGATTTGTGTTCAGGCGTTGCCGGCCAGTTTCAACCGTGCTGCCTGGGTAAAGTCGAGCATA
Organism: Pseudomonas sp. PA-1-6B; assembly: GCF_021609545.1. Lineage (NCBI taxonomy): Bacteria > Pseudomonadati > Pseudomonadota > Gammaproteobacteria > Pseudomonadales > Pseudomonadaceae > Pseudomonas > Pseudomonas sp. PA-1-6B. The sequence goes on along the minus strand of NZ_WJZM01000031.1, from coordinate 44,885 downwards.
CGCTTGAGCGGTCGTACCGCCTGCGGAATCACCGCCGGCTCCACGAAGATCTCATTACTGCCCTCACGCAAACACTGCAACGTACGCTCCAGTGTGTTCATTGCCATCCACGGGCAGTGCGCGCAACTGCGGCAGGCTGCACCGTTACCGGCGGTAGGCGCTTCGACAAAGACTTTGTCCGGGCACAACTGCTGCATCTTGTAGAAGATGCCGCGGTCGGTAGCGACGATAAAGGTCTTGTTCGGCAAGCGTTGCGCCGCAGCGATCAGTTGGCTGGTGGAACCCACCGCGTCCGCCAATTCGATCACCGAAGTCGGTGACTCCGGGTGCACCAGGATTGCCGCATCCGGGTACAGCGCCTTCATGTCTTCGAGCTGCTTGGACTTGAATTCTTCGTGGACGATGCAGGCACCGTCCCACAGCAGCATATCGGCACCGGTCTGGCGCTGGATGTAGGTGCCCAGGTGTTTGTCCGGCCCCCAGATAATGGTCTCGCCGTTATCCATCAGGCTTTCGACGATTTCCAGCGCGCAGCTGGAAGTCACCACCCAATCCGCCCGAGCTTTGACCGCCGCCGAGGTGTTGGCATAGACCACCACGGTGCGCTCGGGGTGCTGATCGCAGAACGCGGAAAACTCATCCACCGGGCAACCCAGGTCCAGGGAGCACGTGGCTTCCAGGGTAGGCATCAGGATGCGTTTTTCAGGCGTAAGGATCTTGGCGGTCTCGCCCATGAAGCGCACGCCAGCCACCAGTACGGTTTTGGCCGGGTGAGCGGCGCCGAAGCGCGCCATCTCCAGGGAATCGGAAACACAGCCACCAGTTTCTTCGGCCAGGGCCTGAATCACCGGGTCGCAATAAAAGTGGGCAACCAGCACCGCGTCCTGAGCCTTGAGCTCGGCGGCGATGGCGGTTCGCAGGCTCGCCTCTTCGGCAGCGCTGAGGACCTTGGGCTGCTTGGCGTCGAGGTGAGCTTGAACCAGTAGGCGTTCGGAAATGTGCGTCATGTTCGCAAGACCTGCAGGCGCAGTAGCGCGAAAGTCGAGTGTACCACCGGCTCAGGAGCCCTTCGGGCGCCGCCGGACGAAGTGTTTTTGTTCATCAAGCACGGGTACAGCTTAAAGCTGCGCAAGGCTACAGAATATCCAATGGATTCAAAAGCCTAATCTGGCAACCGGGCAAGGTGTTCAGTTCCTCGCCGCGGCACGCCGATTAGGTGAAGCCCAAACAACAATCAAAACCGCGCCGCCCCCTCCCGCCTCCTGAAAAATCAGGATTTTTTGGGCTGAGATGCCCATTCGCGCACTGAATTTGTGCATTTGAGCACTGCATCACACGATTTTTCTTACAGAATATGCAATAAATCCTACGGCGATGTAACAAACCGTTCAGCACTCACTCAAGTGGGGCAAGTCTGCGCTGAGTTCAAGGTTTAGCTCGTGCGGTGTGGATCGTGTGTATTTCTACGTTAAGGATGTCGAGTGCCAAATCAGCTCTCAACCGGACACTTGAGTTGTACCCGGAACCTGGGCATCGCCCTGCTCTGCCTGTGGGCGCTGCCCGTGGCTGGCGCCGAGGCGCCGCAGCCAGGCCAGGAAGCCCTGCGCTTGCAGCAGCAACAGCAACGCGACCTGCAGCAATTACAATTGGAGCAACGCCAACGCCAGATGCAACGTGGCAGTTTCGGTACGCCAGCGGCCACACCGGCCTTGCCAACAGACATCGCCAAGGACGAACGCTGCTGGCCCTTGAGCGGTACGCGCCTGGCCGGGGTCACGCTGTTCAGCCGTGCCGAGTTGGATAAACACATCGAGCCCTACGTGGCGCCTTGCATGGGCGTCACCCAGATCAACCGCCTGCTGGCCGAGATTACGCGGCTGTATGTCGAGGCCGGTTATATCGCCAGCCGCCCCTACCTGATCAGCGCGCCCGCCGCCGGGCAACCGCTGGATATTCACGTCGAAGAAGGCTACCTGGAGGCTATCGAACTGGCCGACCAGAGCCTGCCGGTGTCATTGGGCGGGGCATTCCCCGGGATGCTCGGCAAACCACTGAACCTGCGAGACCTGGAGCAGGGCCTGGACCAGCTCAACCGCCTGCGCTCGGTGGACCTCACCGCCGACGTCGCCCCAGGCAGCACAGCGGGCGCGTCGCGCATCATTCTGCGCTCGCGCAGCAGTGCCTCGCGCTGGGCCCTGGGCCTGGGGGTGGATAACCTCGGCAGCGCCGGCACCGGGCGTGATCGCAATGCGATCAACTTGAGCCTGGACAGCCCGCTGCAAATCAACGACTCGCTCAACCTGAGCTTCAGCGACACGCTCAACCATGGGCCGCGCTACAGCCGCAGCCACAGCCTGTTCTACTCGATCCCCTACGGTTACTGGACCTACAGCCTGTTCGCCAGCCATGCCGAATACCGCTCGCCGTTCAAACTCAGCCGCACCACGTTTTACAACAGTGGCCGCACCGATCAGGTCAGCCTGCGTAGCGACCGTGTGTTGTGGCGCGACCAGGGCCACCAACTCAGCGCCAACCTGCAACTGGCCTACAAAGACGTCGACAGCTACCTACAGAAGGTACACCTGGACATCCAGAGCCCGACGCTGACCGTAGCCGAAGCGGGCCTGAACCTGTTCTGGCTCAACAGCGCGGTGTGGAACCTGGACGTCAATTACGCCCAGGGCCTGACCTGGTTCGGCGCCGATCGCGATGCCGACCAGGTGCAGAAAAACCGGCCCAAGGCGCAGTTTCAAAAGTACCGCGCCAACCTCACCCAATGGCGCAACGGCCAATGGGCAGCGCAGCCATGGCAGTGGCAGAGCCAGTTGTCGGTGCAGTACAGCCCGGATGCATTGCCCGCCATCGAACAGCTGCTGATCACCGACGACTCGGCCGTGCGCGGCTACCGCGAAAACAGTAGTTCCGGTGCCATTGGCGCGGTATGGCGCAATACCTTGCGCCTGCCGCTCAACACGGACTTGCCGGTGAAGCTCACCCCGCGCCTGGGCCTGGACAACGGCTGGGTCAAGCACGAACACGGCGCCCAGAGCCAACGCCTGAGCGGCGCCAGCGCGGGGCTCAACCTGAGCTGGAAGAACGTACAGCTCGACATCGACTACCAACGCAACCTCAACACCCCCACAGGTTTTCGCCAGGAGCCGGAGGTCTGGCTGACGCGCCTTAGCTTGCAAATATGAGTGTGCACCGATGAGCCAATACCTGTTTTTAGCCTGAGTCACCGCCGTACCTGACCACCCCAGCAGCGTTGCAACGAACAACGCGCGTCGTGGATCAGCCAACACAGAGCGAGATTATTTATGCCGACTACTTCACCTAGCTTCCACCTTTCACCTCAGGGCAAACTGCGCTGGGCCATCGCCAGCCTGTTCCTGCTGCCGCAGCTCGCGCTCGCCGCAGGCTTGACCGTCGTTGAAGGACCTGGCGGCACGCCGCAACTGCAAAACCAGGGCGGCGTACCCATCGTCAACATCGTCGCGCCGAACGCCGGTGGCCTGTCCCATAACCAGTTCCTGGATTACAACGTCGACCGCCAGGGCCTGGTGTTGAACAACGCCTTGCAGGCCGGCCAGTCCCAACTTGCCGGGCAGCTGGCGGCCAACCCGCAGTTCCAGGGCCAGGCGGCGAGCGTGATCCTCAACGAAGTGATCAGCCGCAACGCCTCGACCCTCAACGGCGCCCAGGAGATTTTTGGCCAGGCGGCCGATTACGTGCTGGCCAACCCTAACGGCATTTCGGTAAATGGCGGCAGCTTCATCAACACGCCCAATGCCAACCTGGTGGTGGGCCGCCCTGAACTCAACGACGGCAAACTGCAAGCCTTGAGCACCCGCGATGCCAACGGCCAACTGACGATCCAGGGCCAAGGCCTGCAAAACCGTGAAGGCTCCATCAACCTGATCGCGCCACGCATCGACAGCGACGGGCGCCTCAGTGCTCGCGATCAATTGAACCTCACCGTCGGCCGCAACCAGGTCGACTTCGCCAGTGGCCAAGTGCGCCAGGTGGACCCGGCCAGCAAGACCCAGGACCAACGCATCGACGCGCGCCTGTTCGGCGCAATGCAGGCCGGGCGCATCAATATCATCAGCACCGCCGAAGGCGCCGGTGTACGCGTGGGCGGCGTAGAGGTGCAAGGCACTGACGGGGTGAAGATCAGTTCGGCCGGCGACCTTGATATCAGCGGCCAGGTGCGCGCCGACAGCCTCGACGCCACTCGCGCTGGCGTGCACAGCCGCCAGGGCGATGTCGACTTGCACAGCGCCAAGGACCTGAACCTGGCCGCCACCGACGTGAGCGGGCGCAACGTCAAACTCGACGCCAGCCGCAACCTGACCCTCAGCAGCCTGGAAAGCCGCAAGCTCCAGGAAAAGCGTGAACAGTGGGACAACAGCAACTTCCTGTTCACCTACGAAACCTACGACCGCATCACCACCGACAAAGACTCGCGCCAGCACGGCAACAAGGTTGTGGCGCAACAGGATGCGGCGCTGTCTTCCGGCGCCAACACCGAGATCAAAGCCAGCCATGTGGAAGCGGGCAACACTCTGCGCATCGACAGCGGTGCCGACCTGCACGTTAACGCCGCCACCGAAACCCATGAAACCCGCGACCAGGGCAACCATCGCAAGCACCTGTGGAAAGCCAACTGGGATAAATCCAGCAGCGAACAACGCAGCATCACCAGCAGCCTCAAGGCCGGAAAGACACTGGAACTGACCAGCCAACAGAAGCTGCAATTGCAAGGCGCCGAGCTGAAAACCCCCGGCGATATTCAACTGGCCGCCCGGCACGTGGAAATCGCCAGCGCCAGCCGTACCCAAAGCAGCCGCGACAATGCCTACTCCGGCGACCTCACCGGTGGCAGCTTCTTCGGCAAGCAAGGTGACGGTAACCAGGGCAAGACGTCGAACACCGGTAGCAAGGTCAACGCCGACGGCAAGCTGATCGTCAAGGCCGACGACGTGCGCATCAGCGGCAGCCAGGCCCGTGGCGGCAAAGAGGCGAGCGTCATCAGCGACAAAGGCTCGCTGGTGATCGACGGCGTCCAGGACACCTCCCACGACAACCGCTACAGCAATGACAGCAAGTTCTTCGGTATCTCCAAGGACGAAAGCCGCAAGAACCTCAAGGACAGCACTGTGGTTGCCAGCAACCTGCGCTCGGATAGCAACCTCAAGCTGCAAAGTGCCAAGGACATCACCGTCAGTGGCTCCCAGGTGTCCGCCGCGGGTGAACTGCAAGCGGATGCCAAGGGCGATATCAAGGTCGTTGCCGCCGAGAACACCACTCACGACACCACCCGCACCCATACCCGTGGCTTCGATAGCTACGCCAAGGAAACCGAGGGTGTCAGCCGCCAGTACCGTGCGGGGTTGAGCTATGAAGACCAGCAGCAAACCCGCCAGACCGACACCACGCAACAACAGGCTTCCAGCCTTAAAGGCGCCAGTGTGGCGGTTAACGCCGCAGGCGATGTCAGCATCACCGGATCCAACCTCCAGGCCACCGAAGGCGATGCCAGCCTGAGCGGCAAAAACGTCGAGCTGTTGGCCGCTCACGACAAGCGCACCGAAGCCGTCGACAAAACCGCCACCGGCGGCAGTTTCTACTACACCGGCGGCATTGATCGGGCAGGCAGTGGCGCTCAGTTCAGCCACCAAAGCAGCCAAGACACCGCTGAAAAAACCACCGCGCAAACCAGCACCGTGGCCGCGGCCGGCAAGCTGACCATCAACGCTGGCAACACCTTCACCAGCGAGGGAGCACAGGCCAAGGCCGGCGCCGGGCTGCAGGTCAACGCTGGCCAGATCGACAACCAGGCTGCCCATTCCACCGAGACCAGCACCCACAAGGAAAACGGCTGGACCGCCGATGTCGGCGCCAATGTGGAATACAAAGGCATTACCCGCCCGATCGAAAAAGCCGTCGAGGGCGTGGCCCAGGCCAAGTTCCATCAACCCGGTTTGCTGGACGCGTTCGAGCAACCCAATGTCGGCCTGGACGTGGAAGTCGGGCATACGAACAAAACCGGCACAACACAGGACAGCACCGCCGTGGTCAGCCAGTTCAGCGGCGCCACGGTGCAGATCAATGCGGCCGGCACCTTGCAGGACGAGGGCACCCAGTACCGCGCCACCGAGGGCGGGCTGAACATCAAGGCGGGCGAGCACGTTGCCACCGCAGCGGCCAACACCCACAGCAGCAGCGAGCAAGGCGTGGACGCCAAGGCTGGCGTACGGGTCTATACCACCACCGGTGAAGACCTGAACGTGCGCGGGAGTGGCCTGGGCGGCAGCAGCGATGTGCGCGAATCCACCAGCACGGCGGTGGTCGGCAGCTATATGGCCAGCCAAGGCGTGAGCATCGAGGCCAAGGGCGATGCCCGTTATGAAGGCAGCCAGTTCGACGGCGGCCAGGCCGGGGTCAACCTCAAGACCGGCGGTGAGCTGGCGCTCAACCAGGCCACCAACACCCAGAGCAAAAACAGCAGCACGCTGCGCGGCAACGGCTCACTGACGGTGGGCACCGCACCCGGCGCCAATGGCAGCAACGTCAACCTCGGTGCCGGCGTGCAGTTGGATAACAAACGCTTGGACACCCAGGACAGCCAGGCCCAGGTCGCGACCATCCAGGGCAGCGGCCCCGTGCAGCTCAGCAGCGGCGCTGACATGACCCTGCAAGGCACGCAGATCGGCAGTACGGGCGCGAAGGCTGGCGATATCAGCCTCAATGCCGGCGGCAAGCTAAACCTGCAAGCCGCCACCGATAGCCACGTCAGCAACGGCAGCAACCTGGGCGGCGGCCTGACCCTCGGTGCCGGCAAGACCAGCAGCGCCGAAAGCAGCAGCAAGACCGGCAGCCTCAGCGCCAACTTCAACATTGGCAAAGTAGCGGAAAACGACCAGAGCGCCGTCGTCGGGCAGTTGCACAGCACGGGCAAGGTCAGCCTCGCCAGCGGCGCTGAGGCAACCGATGCCATCCACTTGCAGGGCACTCAGGTCAGCGCAGCCAGCGTTAGCCTCGATGCGCAAAACGGCGGCATCCTGCAAGAGTCTGCGCAATCGAGCCAGGCCCGTGGCAACTGGGGCGTCACCCTGGGCGCAGGGGGCAGCGTCGGCAAAACCACCTTGGCCGACGCCGGTGAACATGAGACACCCAAGACCCAGCGCGGCATCAATGCGCGGGTCAAGGTCGATGTGGATCACTTGCAAGGCACCACCCAGCACAACAGCGTGATCACGGCGGGCGACGTCACCCTCAACAGTGCCGGCGATACCCATCTGGCCGGAGCGCGTATCGATGCCGACAAGGTGCATGGCACGGTGGGCGGCGACCTCGTCGTCGAAAGCCGCAAGGACCAGGTCAACAGCACCCAGGTGAATGTCGACGCCAGGCTGGATGTCGAGAAAAACCAGCCGGGGGTGGTGGATAAGCTGGCCAAAGCCAGCGGCCCATTGAAGGACAAGGTACAAGCCAAGGCTGAAGGCGCGTTCGACAAGCATCGCGACAAGCTGGAGAACGTCGTCGATAAAGGCACCGGGCAGCTGGCTTCGGCCAAGGACAGCGTGGTCAACAGCGTGGTCAATGCCAAGGAGCGGCTGGGCGAAAAACTCACCCGCAGTGGCAGCTACGACGTGAACCCGCAACCCCGTGGCGCCTTCGGTACTCGCGTGGACAAGGCCAAGGCTTACCTGGCAGACAAGACCGATGCCCTGGGCACGCGCTTGTCTGGCTTCAAGGATAAGGTCTGGCCAAAAACCAGCGACAGCTACACCGTCAGTGGCAAAGACACCACCGGCAGCAAGGTGGCCAATACCGCCGAAAGCGTGTTGTTCGGCGACAAGAGCGGCAACACCAGCTACACCCCGACTCTGTATCTGGATGTCAGCCATGTGGCCAAGGACAGCGTCACCCAGGCGTCAGGCATTCGCGCGAGCCACGGTGTCAACGTGCAGGTGAAGGGGGATACGCAGCTCACGGGCGCGCGGATCAGTGCAACCAATGGCAAGGTTGAGCTGGGTGGCTCCAAGGTGACTGCAACCACACTGGCCGGCAGCGACTACCGCGCCGATGTCGGGCTGAACGTTTCGAAGTCGCCGGTCAACCTGGTCCTGGGTGCCAAGGACGAACTGACCCAGAAACACGACGAAGCCACGCGCAAGGACCAAGCCTTCAACCTGGGCCTGCTGCGAGCGGGTGGGCACAGTAAAAGCCAGGCCTTGCAGGCGGGGATTGATCAGGCCATCAACTAACGCTTAAAACAGCAGAATGCTTCTGTGGCGAGGGAGCTTGCTCCCGCTGGACTGCGCAGCAGTCCTATTCTCAGGGTCGCTTCGCGCCCCAACGGGAGCAAGCTCCCTCGCCACGGAATCAGCCTCCGCCTGCTCTTTCTATGTCAGTTGAAGAGCGCCTGTACGTTCTTCATCGCGTCATCGGCAAAGCCTTGCAGGAAAGCTTCAAACGCCGGTACGTCTTCCTTGCCGCCCGTGTAGGGCTGGCCAATGATGGTCCAGGTCGCCAGGCTCTGGTTCGGGCCTTGTGGCACCACCTCCATCAGCGCCCACAGGTTACCGATGTTCAGCGAGGTGTAGATCAGCGACCAGGTCATGGTCATGGCTTGATCGTCATGGCTGTTGAGTTGCTCAATCACCACATTGCCGTCCTTGAACAGCTTCTTGCGTACCGAACGCACGCCCTCGCCCGTCATCTCGATATGGGACAAGGCCGGAATAAACTTCGCGAAACCGGCGAAATCTCCGACGACATTCCACACACTGCGAGCATCGCCATTCACGCTGACGCTGGCGACGACAGGGTTGCCGACTGGATTACGGACCAGGGTATCGGGTTCAAAATGTTGCATGGGTAAGCTCCTTTTTTGTTCAGATGAAATCGATTTGCTTGAGGTAGTCACAGCCTTTTTGCAGCAACTCACTGTTCTTGGCTGGGTAGTCTTCGCCCATGCTCTGGATGCCTGAGAGTGCATTGCGGTACTCGATCATCGAGATATCGCCAATATCTTCTTCAAACCCATTGAGGTAAAAACCGACCACGCCGAACAACGCGTTATCACTGTCGATGGCCGACAGGCGTTGCTGCCATTGTGTCACCGGGACCATCTGGAAATCGTGACCGGCCGCGCGGAACGCCTCCAGATAGTGAGCCCATGTCAAAGGCAGCGGGTTGTGCAAGTTGAACACCGCTTTGGTGCGGTTATGACGGCTGGCGTGAAACGCAATGAAGCGTGCGAGGAAGTCCACCGGCATCAGGTCGAAGTTGAGCGCCAGTTCGGGCACTTGCTTAAGCTGCAAGGAGCCTTTGAGCATCAGCATCAAACGGTTCTGATGAGGCTGGCACACGCCGGTTCGCGTATTGAACGCGATGTTTCCAGGGCGATAGAGATTGACCCACACCCCCGACTCACTGGCGTTCCACAAGATGCGCTCAGCCACCCATTTGGAGAGGTTGTAACCATTGCGGATGTAGATGGGCGGCGTGAAGGCAGGCGGTTCTTCCAATACCCGGCCCTGCTCGTCCACCGTGCTGGAGGCCGACAGGGTGGAAATGAAGTTGAAAATTTTCTTGCTGCGCCCTTCACACAATTGCAGGCATTCCAGCACCGGCGTGACGTTGTCCTTGACCAGCGACTCGTAGTCGAGCACGTGGTTGACGTTGGCCGCGTTGTAGATCAACACGCCGTATTCACGATCCAGCCATTCATAGTCCTGCTCGGACAACCCCAGGCGCGGCTTACTGATATCCGCCGCCAGGACCTTGACCCGGCTCAGGTCCAGATGTTCGAGGCGGTTCTGGATCAGCGCATCCTCGAAGCGCTGTTGCGCGCTCATGCCGCCGGACTCGCGCACCAGGCACGCCACTTCGGTGCTGCCCAGTTCCAGCAGGGCCTCGACGATATGCACACCCAGGAACCCGTTGGAGCCGGTCACGATGACTTTATGTATGTTGCCCAATCGACTGATGGGCAGTACCTCCAGCTCAGGCCGGATCATGGCGTCTTGCAGCGCCTGCGGACTGACCGTAGCAGTGGCCTCGACGTCCTGGTCAATCAGGTTGGCGAGGTTGACCAAGGTGGGTTGCTCAATAAAGCGGTTGATCGAGACTCCTTTGCCGAACGCCTCGCGAATCCCCATGAGCATCTGCGACAACAGGATCGAATGGCCACCCAGATTGAAGAAACTGTCATCTACGGAAATGTCCGGCCCTGGCAAGTCGAGCAGCCTGGACCACAGCTCCAGCAACTGCGCCTGGGTGGCGTTCTGGGGCGCCAGGCGCGGCCCTTGCGTCTTGTAGTTGACCGGCAGGTCTCTCAGGGCCTTGCGGTCGACCTTGCCATTGGCCGTGGCCGGCAACCGGTCCAGCAGGCAATAGGCGCTGGGGCGCATGTAGTCGGGCAAATGCTTGAGCGCATAGGCCTGCAACTGCTCGCTGGCCGCCTGGCCCTCGCCCTCTTGAGGCTGAGAGAAAAACGCCAGGATGCGGCGCTGGTGATCGATGACCACCGCCAGTTGCCGGAACAACTGGCTCGATTGCAGCAGATGTTCGATCTCTTCCGGCTCCACCCGAAAACCGCGGATCTTCACCTGGTTATCCAGGCGCCCGATGATCTGGATGCCCTCCTCGGTCCAACGCGCCAGGTCACCGGTACGGTAGAGGCGCACCCACTGGCCATCGGGCAACTCGTGCAGCCGATAGCGTTCGGCCGTCATTTGCAAGGCGCCCAGGTAACCGGCGCCCACCCCTGGCCCGGCGATGTGGATTTCACCGCTGTCATTTTCGCCTACCGGTTGGCCGTGCTCATCCAGCAGGTAAATCGCGGTATTGGCAATCGGTACGCCCAGGTTGCGATTGTTGTCCCCCCGTTGGAAGGTACGGCAGGTGGCGAGCACCGTGGTCTCGGTGGGGCCATAGATGTTGTGCAGTGCACAATGGCCAACCAGTTGTTCGATCACGTGGGGTTCGCACACATCGCCGCCCGTCACCAAGTGCTGCATGCCGTACAGCGATTCAAGCTGGATGATGCTGAGCAAAGCCGGCGGCAAAAAGGCGTGGGTGACCTGCTCCTGTTGGATCAATTCAGCAAGCGCCACCGGGTCGCGGCGCTGGTCTTCGGTGGGCACGATCAACTCGCCACCCTGGATCAGCGTCGGGAAGATATCCAGCAGCGATGCATCGAAATTGATGGTCGAGAACTGCAGGGCACGGCTATGGCGGTCCAGTTCCACATAACGGGCATACCACGCACAGAAGTGGCTCAAGTTGTCGACTGTGAGCAACACGCCTTTGGGTTGGCCGGTGGTACCGGACGTGTAGATCGCCACGCAGGGTGCCGAACCGTCCAGCGCTACGCGCAACAGGCTCTGATCCGGGGCCAGGGCGACACGGCTGTAGCCCTTGGCGCCGTGGTGGAAGAAGTCCAGATGGCCAATATCCAGGGTAGCCAGGCCCGGTAGCGGGTTGTCTGCCTCGGTGTCCTGGATCAGCAGGCTGGCACCGGCATGCTTGAGGATGGCCGCACGGCGCTCGACAGGATGGTTCGGGTCCAACGGCAGGTACACCGCACCGCAACCAATCACCGCCAGGATCGCTGCATAGAGCGCAGTGCCTTTGGGCAACGAGATGCCGACCACCGTCAACCCTGGGGTCGGGGTTTCAAGCAAGGGTTGCAAGCGTTCCTGGATCGCAACGCTATAAGCGTGCAGTTGCGCATAGGACATACCCCGCCCTTGCACTTTCAGGGCGTTGCGCTCGGCGTTGGCCAACAGGCTATCGGCCAAGCGCTGCACAAAGGGGCGCCTGGCCTCCTCCAGAATGCCGATATTAGCGCTCGCATTGTGGCGATGGCGCCAGGCCAGGCCATCCAGCAGGGTCAGGCTCGACAAGCGGTCAATCGCCTGCACCGGCTCACGGGGCGCCTCAAGATAGTCAGCACTGCGTGAGAAACGCCCGATGTGCACACTGGCCATCTCTACCACTTGCGCGATCGCTTCACGTGCCCGGTCGGCACCGTTGCCGGCGAGGCAGGCGCTGACTTCACGACGCCCCAGCAGCATCCAGTCGCCATCGCCAGGACGCCACAGGCAGTCCACCCGCAGTGGCGCGAGAACATCACTGTCATCGTCAGCCTGCGCCCGCAAAGACAGGCGATGACACGACGGATAGTGCGGGAGTTGCGCCGTGCTGGCGTCGTCTATCAGCACGTCCGGCGCCGACAACTGGCAAAGCTCAACGGCGTTATCGCTGGTCAACAAGCAGGCGGTGTGCCCCATCTGTTCCAACTCTTGCGTAAGGCAGGCGAGCGCATGGCTGCGCCCGCACAAAACGATATCAAGATGTCTCATCGAAGTTGTCCTCTAGCGCAGATAATCGGCGAGCGCTTCCTGCATGCAGGGAGCGTCGAGCAGGCCGCTGTGTTTGAAGAATCGGACGATGTTGCCTACCAGCGGGTGAGACGGCGTGATCGGAAAACTCATGCCTTCGACCTCTTCACGCAACGCCGCCTTGACGCTGGGGCTCACCGGCAGTTGCTCGATCAGCGCGAAATCAAACCCCTGCTGGATCTCGTTGGTCAGGTACTCACCCAGGAACACCGGCATGATCGAGGCCAGCACACGCTTGTCCTCTTCGCTCGCGGTATTCCAGTAAATGCGCGTCAACTTGGCCCAAAAGCCCGAATGTCGACCCTCATCCGCCAAGTGGTCGGCCATCAACCCCTTGACCGATGCCTTGACCGAGTCGTCGCGGGCGAACGCGGCAACATCGTTGGTCAGGGTGTTTTCCGCAATGGCCACGCAGATCAGCTCGACAGCAGCCTTGAGGTGCGCGGGCGCCATGGCCAATGCCTTGGGGATTGAACGGCTGAGCTCGATTTCCGCTGGCAAGGTGATGGGTTCGATGCCCGTCAACTCGATGGTCTGTTGCATGTAGTCCATCGCCACTAGCGCGTGATAGTCCTCATCGACGACCACGGTCATCGCGTCGTAACGGCACGCAAACGGAAAGCGGATAGCGAAGTTATCTTTCGCAATGCTCCTGGCGGTCTTGTCGACAATTTCGGTTTCGAAAATCACCACATCATTAATGAACTTATACAAGCTCTGAACGAGAACAAAATGCTGTAAGTGACTACACTCCTGCATAAAGGTAGCGCTCATGACCAATGGTTGACGACTGGCCGGAAATATTAACTTTTCGTCATCTTCCAAGCGTCGTCTCGGGCGCGTCCGAATGGTCGCCCTTTCCTCCCACGACTCGGAAAACGATTGATATGCTTCAGCTCTCATGACTACTTCCTTTATTCATGATACTCAGTAGTAGTGCACTTCAAACAACAGGCATCCGTCTTTCGAATTAAACGGCCCGTGCTCCGTGTGTGCGGCCCTGAAGAAGTAACTACCGTCGCGGTAAGTTTTCTCCGGGCGCCCCTCACTGGCCTGCTCTGTCTGGTCGCCTTCAATCAAATACACTTCTTCGTGATAATCATGGGTATAGATTTCACGGGTGCCGCCCCCAGGGTGAAAACGTACCAGACGTGTACGCACTCCGGTTTTCGTAACAGGGTCCAATGTGTCTTTGAAGACGGTCAGCGTGATACCGCGTTCAGAGGTCACCTCAAACCATTGGGCCTGGTCGGCCTCGATCACTTCGAAGTTCATGCCACGCACTCACTGACCGTTTCGCCCATGGCCACGCGCAGGTTGTCCCACAACGCCAGGCGGCTTTGTACCGCCGCGATAGCCGATACGTAGACCTCTTCCTGACGCTGCGCATCGCCATTGACCAGGCGCGCCAACAGGCTTTCTGCCGCCGGGCCGTGGTCTTCCGAGTCGACTTCGATGTGGCGCTGCAGGTAATAGCGAAAGGTTGGCGCGTCGTCTGCGGTGATATCCCAATCGTCCAGAATGCGCTGGAACATCTGCGGGATGACACTTTCACGGCCATGCAAAAACGCAGCAGCCACACTGTGGGTGGAAGCGTTGATGGCGGTTTCGATGGTGTCAGTGACGAAAGCCGACGCTGCCAGGCCTGCACCGCAACGGCTCAAGGCCGTTTTCAGATCGACGCCTTCGCGCATCAATTTGACAAAGTGTTCGATCTTGTCGGTGCTGGCGCCGACTTCGCGCATGGCATGCAGGTAGAGTTCGAAGTGGCTGTAGTGACCGCCTTGCAAGTTCTGGTCGGACTCTTCGCCCAGGATGATTTCGTTGATCAGGTGCGCGGCCGCCGGGTCCACGGGGGGCAGCCAAGGCAGGCGAGTACAGGTGAGGTCCTGTTGCAGGCGCTTGGCCAGGGACATGAAATCCCACACCGCAAACACATGGGTTTCCATAAAGGCGCGCAGGACCGGCAGCGAATTGATTTCAGCAAAGATCCGATGATTGCCCAGCTCTACTTTCTTGGCGTTCAACAGCGTCTTTTTATCTTCCATGTTGCGCTCCTTATCAGGCTTTAGTTAACGCTGACCACTCGAGAGATACCCGCTTACCTTTTTTTAAGGCATAAGCAGGCCTGCCTCGCCGTTCTTGGCCAGTGCTAGAGTCTTATTCAATTAAGTTGTACGGTTATGCTTCCGTGACCCGAAGGTCAGCCGTCGAAGCAAGACGAAACTTAGAGGAAGTTCATGATGATCAGCAAGTGTTTTTTGGAAAATTAATACAATTTATTTCCAAGTTATAAAACCTACAACAACAGAAGCCCGACCGAAGTTAATAAGATCAACTTCGCCAGGCAATAGTTGGCTAACACCCCTCAAGGGAGTGCAAACAAACTGTACGGAATTGCTAAGTTAGCAATTAACTAGTCTATGAACGCGGCCATTCGCCTTTTTACCATTCAAGTTCCCTCTAGCGCTGATAAGCGCCCGCGTATTACCTGCGGGCAGTAACGAGTTCAGTTCTTTGCTGATTGGCGCAATGCCAGGGCCGCCACACCGCACAAGATCAAAGCAATACAGGACACATAGAACGCATCGCTGTAGGCCATCAGGTACGCCTCACGACGCACGGTGTGGATCAAGCCCTCAAGGACCTGCTGTTGAGCGGGTAATAGCTGGTTGAAGATAAAAGCCTCGCTGTCGGCCATGCTGGCGCGCAGGCGCTCCTGAAAGGACGGGGAAAACAGGGTGATCGACTCCCCTACCCGCTCAGAGTGAAAGCGCTCGCGCATGGCCACGATCTGCGTCAGGCCCGCAGTGCCCACGGCACCACCCAGGTTGCGCAGCATGGAGAACAAGGCCGAGGCCGAGCCGGCTTCATCTTTGGCCAGGCCAGACACCGCCAGCACGGAAAGCGCCACCATGATCAGCGGCTGCCCGATGCCCCGTACCACGGTGGACGGAATAATCACGTTGGCGGCGCTGTCCACGTCCAGGTGCGCGCCGAGATAGCACCCCAGGGCCATGATGAAAAAGCCACTGGCGACCATCAGTTTCGGGTTGAGCCACTTCATCAGGCGCGGCATGAACGGCGCCAGTACCAGTTGCACCATGCCGTAGGCGATCAGGCTGATGCCAATCTCCCGGGCGTTGTAGCCCTGCAACTGAGACAGGTAATTAGGCACCAGGAACACCAGGCCGAAGGTGGCCGCGCCAAAGATGAACATCGCTGCGCTGGCCACGCCGAAGTTGTAGCTCTTGAGCAGGCGCAGGTTGATGAAGGAGCGACTGCCATACAACTGCGACAGCACGAAGTACACCAAGGCAACGCCGGCAATCAATGACATCCATACAATGAAATCGGAGCCGAACCAGTCCTTGCGGCCACCTTCTTCGAGCACGATCTGCAAGCCACCCAGGCCGACGATCATGGCGATGATCCCGCCCCAGTCGCCGCGCTTGAGCAGGCTTAGCTGCATGGGCTTGGCATCGATCGACCATGCTACCGCCAGCAGCAAGAGAATGCCGGGGGCCAGTTGCAGGTAGAAGATCCAGCGCCAGGAATAGGCATCGGTCAGCCAGCCGCCAATGGACGGCCCGGCGGCCTGGGCGACGCTGTTAGACAACGCGAACAGGGCCATGCCCATCGCGATCTTGCTGGGCGGCAGTTCAGTGATGATCAGCTGGAATGACAAGGGAATCAGCACTGCGCCGGCAGCGCCCTGGATTACCCGAATGATGATCATCACTTCCAGGTTGGGCGCCCAGGAGCAGGCAATGGACGCCACCAAAAATACAAACGAGCCCACGAGCATCACACGTCGCAGAGAGAACACCTGCACCAACCAGGCGGTCAGCGGGATCATCACGATTTCCGCGACCAGGTAGGCGGTGGAAATCCACGAGCCTTCTTCGAACGTCGCCCCCAGGGAGCCTTCGATCTCCGGCAGCGCGGCGCTGGTCACGTGCACGTTCATGCCGGCCATGAAACAGCCGAACAGCCCCCCGATCACCGCCACCCAGGCGCGAAAGGAGACGCTCTTTTCAGCCGCTTCAGTCATGTGCAGCGCCCTGCTCAGCCGGGCGGGTGTCCACCGTGGTGATCACCGACATGCCCGGCAGGATGGGCCCGCCTTCGTCATGCTCATCAATGACGATCTTGACTGGAAAGCGTTGCACGATCTTGGTGAAGTTGCCGGTGGCGTTGTCCGACGGCAACAGTGCGAACACCGCCCCGGAGCCTGGCGAGAAGCTCACCACATGGCCTTTGAGCTTGCGCCCCGAATAACTGTCGACGCTGATATCCACCGGTTGGCCGGCACGCATATCGCGCAATTGGGTTTCTTTGTAGTTGGCCACGACGTAAGCCTGCTGCAAAGGCACCACCGCCAGCAGTGGCAACCCTGGCGCGACGTATTGGCGGGTACGGACTTTGCGCTGCCCCACCACGCCGTCGATGGGTGAGCGGATCAAGGTGTCCTCCAACGCATGCGTCGCCAGGTTCAACTGCGCCTCGGCCTGGCTGCGCCGGGCTATCTGCTGCTGGAGCGAAGCCTGGGCCAGTTGACGGCGGGTGACGGCCACGGTCAAGCGGGTTTCCTGCTGGCGTTGCATCGCCTTGGCAATTTCCACCGCAGCATTGGCCTGGGTGTAACTGGCGGCGGCCGTTTCCAGACGCTGCGCGCTGGCAGCATGTTCGCGCACCAAGCCTTCGTAGCGACGCTGGTCGAGGCTTGCGCGGCGTAACTCAGCGGCCACACTGCGAGCATGGGCCTCAGCCTGGGCAACCCCGGCCTTTTGCTGGGCGATCAGGCTGTCAGTGACTGTCAAGTTGGCCTCTTGCGCTGCCACCGAGGCCTGGGTCTCGGCCAGTTCTGCGCGGGCTTGTGCCAAGCGGGCCTGGTAGTCACGGTCCTCGATGCGTACCAGCACGTCCCCCGCCTTGACCGGCTGATCGTCCTCTACCATCACCTGGGCCACGTAGCCTGAGACTTTCGGGCTGATGGGGATCCAGTCGGCCCGCACATACGCATCATCGGTCTGCTCCAGATAGCGGCCGACGGTCATCCAGTACACGCCGAACACCACCGCCGCGATCAACAACCCGGCGCCGCCCAGCAGGATCAGGTTTCTTTTGCGCCGTTGCTTACGCGCATGCATAAGTTGCTCGAGCACATTCTCCTGCTCGTCCTGGACAACAGTTTTTTCATCAACGGCGATATTCATGGCTGGGTACCGGAAGAAGGGATAGACGCGTGGGTGGGCGCAGCGGCCGGGGTATCGACGGCGCCGGACTGCCAACCGCCGCCAAGGGCACGGAATAGGCCGATCTGGCGTTGCAGTAACTGGCCATCGGCGTCGGCGCGCGTGGCCTGCAAGCGGATCAGTTCACGCTCACTGTCCAGCACGTCGAGAAAGTCGATAGAACCGGCGTCGTAGTTGAATTGGGCCAACTTGTAGGCTTGGCGGCTGCTGTCCAGCGCCCGGCTCAAGGCCGCGTGGCGCTGCCGTTCGCCGTCGTACAACGCCAGGGCCTGGCGCACCTCCTTGAGGGCCTTGAGGACGCTGGCCTCGAACTGCGCGACCTCCACCTGCTCGAGTGCCCGTGCCTGCTTGACCCGCGCGCGGTTGGCCTGCCAATTAGGGAACTGCCAGGTAATCAGTGGGCCGATGCCGAACATCACCGCACTGCTGTCCCCCAGCTCATGAGGTTTGTTGGCCGAGGAGGACACTGAAGCGCCGAAGGTCACCTTGGGGTACAGGTCGGCCTGGACGATATCCACTTGCAGCGTGGCCGCCTGCAACGCGCGCTCGGCCTGACGTATGTCGGGGCGGCGCGCCAATAGTTGCCAGCCATCACCCACCGGCAACTCGGCATTGAGTTGGGGCACCACTTCACAGGTTGCGGCGCCAGAGCCTTGGTCCAGTTCAGCGACGCCGGTCAGCATGGCCAATTCGTAGAGCGCGGCTTGTCGACGCGCCTCCAACATCGGCAGCAACGCCTGGGTTTCGCCTTGCAGGGCTTGCATGCGGCTGTATTCAAGGTCTGTCACCACACCGGCCTGGCGCTGGCGATCGGTCAACGCCAGGCTATGCCCGACCACGTCCAACGAATGGCGCTGTACCTTGGCACGCGCCCCCAGGGCGCAGGCATTCACATAGGCGCGAGTGGTTTGCGCCACGACCGTGATGCGCAGCAAGTCCTCGGCATCCTGCGCCGCTGCGGTTTGCACTTGGGCACGTTCAATGGTGCGCTGAACCTGGCCCCACACATCCACTTGATAAGCCAGCTCGAAGCCTGGGTTGAATGCCCACTCTGACGGCGCATGGCTATCGGTGGCCTTGGCCAGCGTCTGGTCATCGGCGGTCTTGCCATAAGCGGCCCCCAGCGACGCCTGGGTGGACGGCCAGCGCTCGGCATCGGCCTGCTGGATCCCGGCCAGCATCGCTTGCACATGGGCCTGGGCCGCCGCCAGGTCGCGGTTGTGCAGCAACGCCTGTTGCACCAGCGCATCGAGTTGCGGATCGTTATACAACTGCCACCAGCGCTCAGGTAACGCTTGGTCCGAGACACCTTGGGGCAGGTGGCTCAGGGCATTGATGCGTTCCGGATGTGGCTGTGCCGGTGTATGGGCGACCCAGGACGAACAACCCGCCAACAACGCCACCGCCATGCCAAGCAGCGAAAGACGGCAATGCCGTGGGAAAAGAGAAGGCGAACCCATCGAAGAAATCCAGAATGCCAAGTAGAGACGCAGGGTAAGAGAGCAACGGGTTGCGCATCTCCCGCGTTCCAGACAACCATCGTTTCGATTGGGACAATGTGCCGGCGCGCCCTCTGCGCCGCAGGCTCCATACACCAGGCACAGGTAAACATGGCCCTGCCTGAAGGCGGGGCCATGTTCAAAAGGAGGTGGTGCTATCGCCAGTCAGATTCAGACCAAGCGACAGTTACTCGGGGTGTAGCCCATGGTGCGTTTGAACATCGCGGTAAATGCACTCGGACTCTGATAACCATGCTCCAATGCCACTTCAAGGATGGAGGCACCACTGGCCAGCCGCTGCATGCTGAGCAGCAGCCGCGTGCGCTTGCGCCACTCGCCGTAACTCATGCCCAACTCTTTCTGGAACAGCCGAGCCAGGGTGCGTGAACTCATATTGAGTTGCACCGCCCAACTCTCCAGTTTCGACTCCTGAGAAGGGTTGTCGATAAAGTCCGCACACAGTGACTTGAGCCTCGGCTCGTCCGGTATCGGCACGTGAGCCAGCACCCTTTGCGCACGGTCAAGTTCCGAGAAAATCAGCTCGACAATCTGTACATGACGCAACGACGCCGGGTGGCTGTCAGGCTCATCGCCGGCCGCCACAATCAGCTCGCGCAGCAAGGGTGAAACCCTGATGACCTCGCACTCCTCGGTCAAACGACGGTGCGCTCCCGGCGAGATCAACAAAGTGCGCATGCGCACTTCGCCGGTCATGCGGATCTGATGTTCCAAACCTGAAGGCACCCACAGGGCATGCCCGGAAGGTACCACCCAGGTGGTCTCCTCCACCGACACAAGCATCACACCGTTGATGGCGTAGACCAGTTGGCCTTCGTCATGTCGATGCGAGGCCACGATGTCACCGTGGCCATAATTACCGGCAAGTGCCGCCAATGCGGTATGCGCGTTCATCTCAGGACGGCACCGCAGCATTCACCACGCTGAGCAGGCCCAGGCGCGATGCACGATTGACCGCACTGGTGACCGCTTTGAGGGAAGCGAGCAGGCTACTGCCATCGCGAGCGGCGCCGAACAGCAACTGGTTACCCACGCGAATTTCCACATAGGCCAACGCCTCAGCCTGGGCACCGTCACGGGTGGCATGTTCGTGGTAATCGGCGATATCAAAATGAATGCCACGCTGGGCAAACGCATCGACCAGCGCCGCCAGCGGGCCGTTGCCCTCGCCACTCAAGTCGATGCGCTGTGTACCTTGTTCAAGGGTGGCCTCCAGGTAAGTCACATCGCCCTCGCTCACCAGTTTGGGGGCTCGTAACGCGTAAGGCTTGCCCTGCTCCAGGTAATGCCGGGTGAAGCAGGCAAGGATCATCTCGCCACTGATTTCCTGGCCGGAGCCATCTGCTTCCTGTTGTACCAGGCTGCTGAACTCCATCTGCAAGCGACGCGGCATCACAATGCCGTGCTGCTCCAACAGATAGGCCACGCCCCCCTTGCCCGACTGGCTGTTCACGCGAATCACCGCTTCATAGCTACGGCCCATATCGGCAGGATCGATAGGCAGGTACGGCACTTCCCACATGCCCTGCGGATTGGCCTGGCGCGCCGCAAAGCCTTTTTTGATCGCGTCCTGGTGCGAGCCGGAGAACGCGGTAAACACCAACTCACCGGCGTAAGGGTGACGAGGATGGGTCGGCAACTGATTGCAGAACTCCACCTCACGCTGGACGTGCAGGATGTCGGAGAAATCCAACTGCGGATCGATGCCGCTGGTGTAGAGGTTCATCGCCAACGTGAGGATATCGACGTTGCCGGTACGCTCACCGTTACCGAACAACGTGCCCTCGACACGCTCGGCACCGGCCAGGCACGCCTGCTCCGCGGTGGAAACTCCAGTGCCCCGATCATTGTGCGGATGCACGCTGATGACCACACTGTCACGGCGACTGAAGTGCCGGCAGAACCATTCGATCTGGTCGGCGAAGACATTGGCGGTAGACACCTCCACGGTGGTGGGCAGATTCAGGATCATCTTGTTGCTCGGGGTCGGCCCGAACGTATCCGTCACCGCTTCACACACCTGCAATGCAAAATCCAGCTCGGTGAAGCAAAAGGTTTCCGGGGAATACTGGAACGTCCACTGCGTATCGGGGTTCGCGTCCATGTGCTGCTTGATCTCTCGTGTTGCCTGGGTAGCAATCTCGATGCAGCCCGCCTTGTCCACATTGAAGACAACGTCCCGAAACACCGGCGCCGTCGCATTGTAAACATGCACGATGGCGCGAGGCGCGCCCTTCAACGCCTCAAACGTGCGCGCGATGAGGTGGCTGCGCGCCTGGGTCATGACCTGAATCGTCACATCATCAGGAATCGAACCGCTTTCAATCAGCTCACGGACATAGTCAAAGTCGGTCTGCGAAGCGGCAGGAAAGCCCACCTCGATCTGCTTGAAACCGACCTTCACCAGCAAATCGAAGAAACGCCGCTTGCGCTCGGCATTCATCGGCTCGATCAAAGCCTGGTTGCCATCACGCATATCCACACTGCACCAGGTGGGAGCGGCAGCCTGGACAGTGCTGGGCCAGGTGCGATCCGGCAGGTTGACCGTGGTGAAGTGGCGATATTTGCGGGAAGGGTCCTTGAGCATCATGGCGTTTCTCCTTTTTCAGCAGTTTGTTTGTGTCAGACACACCACCGGCAATGCCGACTGATTGGATCCAATACTAAACGAACATAGTTTGATACAAATTGCGTTGTTGAGTTTTCGGAATGAAAAAAACCAAAGAAAAATCCAAAATGTTCAAAAAAATCGAAAAAATATTGCGCAAAGGAATAAAAACCAACAATCAAAGACCGTAAGCCAGGATTTACCGGCAAAATCAGTAAAAAAGAACCTATTGCTTGGATGAACGGGCTGAGGGAGCCAGGGAAAACATTTCTGACGGGCAAAAAAAACCCGAGAACCTTACCTGTGTAAGGCTCTCGGGTTTTCTGAACACACTTGATTCGATGCCTGTAGGTTACGTTCAGGACGGGACAGGATTAGCAACTATCACCGTGGATCAAGACGTTCTTTTTTATTTTTCTTTATTCGTATCAGCGGATTAGCTCCGCCTCTTTTCTCTTGTTCTCTCTTTCAAAGGTACTGACAGGACTTTTTTTCGAGAGCGGGATCTGAGCAAGGGACGTCTCAGCGTCAAGTCGGTGATGCCAAATCACAGGCAAAAAAAAACCCGGAAATCCTCACTTGCGTGGGCCTTCCGGATTTTCTAAACCGCCAAAAATGGTGGGTCGTGTGGGATTCGAACCTACGACCAATTGGTTAAAAGCCAACTGCTCTACCAACTGAGCTAACGACCCGCTGTGTGGTGGCGCGTATAATACTGATTTCTAAGGATTATTCAACACCTTATTTTAAATAAATCAGAAAAAACGCATTTGAACGGTAATTCGGTGGGTAGAACGCCTATCGCAGCCGCCGGATTAGCGCCCCGGCTCGTCGTTCCACAGGTACTTATG
Organism: Pseudomonas sp. PA-1-6B; assembly: GCF_021609545.1. Taxonomy (NCBI): domain Bacteria; kingdom Pseudomonadati; phylum Pseudomonadota; class Gammaproteobacteria; order Pseudomonadales; family Pseudomonadaceae; genus Pseudomonas; species Pseudomonas sp. PA-1-6B. Next base: position 22,232 of record NZ_WJZM01000031.1, on the reverse strand, counting down.
CAGCTGCAATTGCAGGCGTACCGGCAGGTTGTCCGCCACGACCCAATCCGCCAGGTCACGGGCATTCAGGTCGTGATGGCTTGGCGAGAACAGCACCTCACCCGCTCGACGCTCCAGGCCATACTGGATCAGCTTGGAGGTGGCCCAGTCATAATCGTCACGGGAACAGATGACGAACTTGACCTGATCGTTGGCCGTCAGCAAGTCCATGTTCTCGTAGCGGTTGCGGTGGGCTTCCTTGGAGTCCGGGGTCTTGAGGTCAACCACTCGGCTGACGCGCGGGTCGACCGCAGAGATGTCCAGGGCGCCGCTGGTTTCCAGTGAGACCTCGTAGCCGGCATCACACAGCTGTTTGAGCAACGGAATGGCGTTGGGTTGCGCCAGAGGCTCACCGCCCGTCACGCAGACGTAGCGCGGCCGGTAACCGGCAACCTGTTCCAGGATGTCGTCGAGGGTGCGCACGGTGCCGCCGCTGAAGGCGTAGGCGCTGTCACAGTATTGGCAGCGCAACGGGCAGCCGGTGAGCCGTACAAATACGGTGGGCAGGCCAGCAGTGCGCGTTTCACCCTGCAACGAGTAAAAGACTTCGGTAATACGTAATGTGTCTTGCATAGTCGCCACGGGCGTAACAGCTAAACAGGCTGTCCGCCTCCGTCAGGCACTTCAAGGGATTGCGCCAACGCGTCAACCCCAGAAAGCGTGTTTCATAAAAGGGCGTGGATTCTAACGAAAAAACCCGCGACAAGCGCGGGTTTCTTCTAAACGGGCTGCACTGCTTACAAGCGTTGCAGGTCCCGCTGGGCCAACTGCGCCGCGGAGGTACCCGGATACTGGGCGACCACCTGTTGCAGAATGCCTTTGACCTTGTCGGTATGACCCAGGCGGCGTTCTACGTCAGCGAGTTTATAAAGCGAATCCGGCACCTTGGCGTGCTTGGGATACAGCTGGCTGACCTTGGCAAAAGCCTGGCCCGCCCCCTGCAAATCACCCTTTGCCAGGTTGACCTCACCCAACCAGTACTGGGCATTGCCCGCGTACTGGCTGTTGGGGTATTTACGCAGGAAAGCGGTAAACGCCTGGCTGGCTTTATCGAAATCCTTGGCCTTGATCAGGTCGAAGGCTGCATCGTAATACAGTTTTTCCTTCGCAGGATCGCCCGGTTCGCTGCTGGCGGCAGGAGCTGCAGCGGCGGCCCCCGCTGCTGCGCCACCGGCAGCGGCACTGGGTGCGCCACCGGTAGAAGAATTATCAGGAGTAGCGGCAGGTGCAACACCGGCTCCAATACGACGGTCAAGATCCTGGTAACGCTCCAGGCCTTCTTGCTTCAGCTGGTTCACTTGGTTCTGCAGAACTTCAATGGCGCCTTGTTGCTGGGACAATTGATCCTGCATGCGTTGCAGCTGGTTGAACAGTTCGCCCTGTGCCGAGGGAGCGGACGTAGCCGCTCCCCCCGCATAGGCGCCGTTCGTGCCATAACCCGCTGGCGGATAACTGCTCCCGCTATTGTTATAGCCTGAGTTGCTATCCGTTACAGGAACCGCAGCCCACACCGCAAGCGGTGCGAAGCTGAGAGCCAATACAGTTAGAGCACGACGGCACGTTCGCATGACGAATTACTTACGCAGTTCGACGCGACGGTTCTGAGCCCACGACTGTTCGTCGTTGCCAGTTGCAACTGGACGCTCTTTACCGTAGGAAACCAGTTCCAGTTGGCCTGGAGCAACACCTTGCAGTACCAGGTAGCGCTGAACGGCTTTCGCACGACGCTCGCCCAGTGCCATGTTGTACTCACGAGTACCACGGGCGTCAGTGTTACCTTCCAGAACAACGCGAGCGCCGTTAGCTTTCAGGTCCTTGGCGTGAACGTCCAGAGCGCGCATGGCTTCTGGCTTCAGGTCCGAACTGTCGTATTCGAAGTAGAAAGTGGTGATAGCGCGCAGAGCAGCTTCTTCGCTCAGGGAGCCGTCAACCGCACCAGTGTTGGCGCCGTAACCAGCGTTTGGATCAACAGCTGCGCCTTCACCGGCATTGTCGCCGCCTTTAGAGGAGCAACCAACGGCTACGGACAGAGCCAGAGCCAGAGCAGCAAACTTACCAAACTTCAGCATTTCCATCGTGAAACTCCTAATGAACCCCAGTGTGTTAAGTACTTCTTTTTGTAGCGCCGCGTCAGTTCAGGTAAGGGGACCAGGATGGTTCTCTGACTTCGCCTTGTGCGGTAGGAAGTGGGAGCCTTACGCGTCCATTGATGGACACGAGCATCAAGACTCCCCGGCCCTGCTGGCGGGTGGCGTAGATTACCATGGTGCCGTTGGGCGCAACAGTGGCTGACTCATCAAGGTTGGTATCTGTAAGGATTTTTACGGTTCCGCGCTGCAAATCCTGGGCCGCAACCCGGAAATTAGTGAAACCATCCTGACGGTGAATCATCACCAACGTCTTTTCATCGGCCGAAAGCTTGGGGTTGGCGTTGTAGTTACCAATAAAGGTCACACGTTCCGCACCGCCACCGTTCACATTTGCCTTGTAGACCTGAGGCTTGCCGCCACGGTCGGAGGTGAAGTAGATGGTCGAGCCATCCTTGCCCCAGAACGGTTCGGTGTTGATGCCCGGGCCGCTGGTCACACGCGAGAGCTGACGCGAGGCCATGTTCATCACGTAGATATCCGGGTTGCCGTCCTTGGACAGCACGAAAGCCAGGCGCGAACCGTCCGGCGACCAGGCTGGCGCACCGTTGAGGCCTTCGAAGTTGGTGATCTGCTCACGACGGCCAGTATCGATGTGCTGCACAAAGATACGCGGGCGACGCTGTTCGAACGATACGTAGGCAATACGCTTGCCGTCCGGCGCGAAGCGCGGCGACAGGATTGGCTCACGGGACTGCAGCAAGGTCACTGCACGAGCACCGTCGTAGTCCGAACGCTGCAGGGTGTAGCGGGTATTGTCTACAGAGAAACGCTCGGCCGTGACATACAGCAGGCGCGTCGAGAACGCCCCCTTGATACCGGTGAGTTTTTCAAACGACTGGTCCGAGATGTAGTGAGCCATGTCACGCAGCTGTTCGGCGGTACCCGATACGCTGCCGGTCAGGACCTGCTGCTCGGTGGCCACGTTGAACAACGCGTACTGGATCTGCAGGCGACCGCCGGCCGGCGTGATGCTGCCGACCATCAGGTACTGGGCACCGACCGCCTTCCAGTCACGGAAGATGACTTCGCTGGCCTGGGTTGGCTGGCTGATCATGTTGCCTTTCGGAATCGGCGCGTAGTAACCGGAGTTACGCAGGTCGTCACTGACGATCTGGGCCATGTCGTCCGGCAGCACGCTGCCGCCCTGCCAACCGAACGGCACGACTGCAATCGGGGTGGCCCGATCACTGCCGCTGGTTACCAGGATGTTCTTTTCATCCGCCGCCGCTATCCCTGCCATACAGCAAATAACGACAAGCATTCCTCGAAGAAGGTTTCTCACAAGGCTAGATCCTCAGGTGTGAATGTCATCTTGAATGAACGATAGGGAGCGAAGTCACTTGGTTTCATTCCCTGCATCTCGGTCAACCGGCCAATATTCTTGACCGCGGCAACCGCCGAACTGTCGAACGAACCGTCACCACTGGACTTGGCCACGCTGACCGAAGTCACCGTACCGTCCGGCAACATGCCGATCTGCAGCACTACTGTCATGCCTTTACGCGCCGAAGGTGGACGTGTCCAACCTTCCGCTGCCCGCGCCCGAATCAGGTCGTCGAAACTGCCCGCGACTTCATCGCCACGCTCATCGGCCAAGGCTTGCTGACGCTGCGGCGTGTCGGAAAGCAAATCTGCCAGGGCCTGGGCCTTTTTCTCTTCGGCGGACTTGCGTGCTGCTTCCTGGGCCTTTTTCTTGGAGGCGTCGGCGGCAGCTTTCTTCTTCGCTTCGTCGGCGACTTTCTTCTTCGCCTCGTCTGCTTCAGCTTTTTTCTTGGCGTCTTCGGCGGCTTTCTTCTTCGCGTCTTCGACTATCTTTTTCTTGGCTTCTTCAGCGGCCTTTTTCTTGGCCTCTTCTTCGGCAGCCTTCTTGGCTTCTTCTTCCGATTTCTTCTTGGCTATATCAGCCAATTGTTTCTCTTCGGCCTTTTTCGCTTCGGCAGCTTTCTCGGCTTTCTTGGCTTCATCAGCCTTTTTAGCCTCGTCGGCCTTCTTGGCTTCGTCAGCCTTTTTCGATTCCTCGGCCTTTTGAGCCGCCTCTTCTTTCTTTTGTTCCGCAGCAGCCTTCACCGCTTCCTGCTCGACCTTCTTCTGTTCCATCTGCTCGACTTCAGTCTGGCGCGCGGCCGACTTCTGGGCCTCACCCGCAATCTTCTGATTGGTCTGGGTGGTGGCCTGACTTTTCGATTTCAGCTGATACAGGGTCGCCTGCACGATCGGCTTGGCTGGCGGCAGGTCCGGGGTCATGGCAAAGCTGACGAACAGCATGCCGAACACCAGGACGTGCAGGGCAATTGCCCACACGCCAGGCCAGAAGTAGCTTTCCGAGGCGGACGGCTCTCGCTGTTGCTGCATCAGGGCGCCTCGGTAATCAAGCCAACGTTACCGACGCCGGCCTTCTGCAGCCCGCCCATGGCGCCCATGACGGAGCCGTAGTCGACCGATTTGTCACCCCGGATAAACACCTGGGTGTGCTTGCCGCCTTCGTTGCCGGAGCGAATGATCTTGGTCACCGCATCGGTCATGGCAGGCAAGGTCAGGGCCTTGTCCTGCTGCTTTTGCGTATCGACTTCGCTGCCAAGGTTCCAGTAATAGGTCTTGTCAGCCTTGATCGAAATGGTCAGGACCTGAGTGTTGTTGTCCTGCGGCAAGGCTTCACTGGAAACCTTGGGCAGATCAACTTTCACGCCCTGGTTGAGCATCGGCGCGGTCACCATGAAGATCACCAGCAGCACCAGCATCACGTCGATGTAGGGCACTACGTTCATCTCGGCGACCGGCTTGCGCTTTTTGCGAGCTCGAGCGATTAAAGCCATTGGGAATTACCTGCTTATTCTTCGCTGGTGTGCACTTTACGGTGCAGGATCGCCTGGAATTCATCGGCGAAGGTGTAGTAACGGCCGATCAAGGTTTCGCTGGTTGCGGCAAAACGGTTGTAGGCGATTACTGCGGGGATAGCGGCGAACAGGCCGATCGCGGTGGCGATCAGGGCTTCGGCAATACCCGGGGCCACGGTGGCCAGTGTGGCTTGTTGCGCCTGGGCCAGGCCGCGGAAGGAGTTCATGATGCCCCATACGGTACCGAACAGGCCGATGTACGGGCTGACAGAACCCACGGTGGCAAGGAACGGCAGGCCCTGCTCGAGTTTCTCTTCTTCGCGAGAGATGGCCACGCGCATGGCACGGGCCACACCTTCCATCACCGCTTCAGGATCGACACCCGGCTGCTGGCGCAGGCGCGAGAACTCCTTGAAACCGGCACGGAAGATCTGCTCGACGCCTGAGTCCGGGTCCGGGTTGCTACCGGCCTGGCGGTACAGTTTGGACAGGTCGATACCCGACCAGAAGCGCTCTTCAAAGCTCTCCAGGGCACGTCGACCGGCGCGCAACATGTTGCTGCGCTGAAAAATCATGACCCAAGAGGTAACCGATGCGGCTACCAGGGTCAGCATGACCAGTTGAACCACGACACTGGCATTGCTGACCAGGCTCCACATGGAGGAATGGTCGACGACGGTAGGTTCCACGCTAAATCTCCTGCTTTGATTGTTGACCCGCGCCGCTCACGGCGGCAAAGGCCGCGCGTAGAGTTTCGGGAATGGCCCGAGGTTTCAAGCTGTTGGTGCGCACACACGCCACCAGGAACTGCCCCTCACAGAGCAGCGTTGCATCCGTGGCCCGCCTGACCTGCTGTTTGAAACGCAGGCTGGCACGGTTCAATTCGATGACTTCAGCACTGACCAGCAACTCATCGTCCAGTCGCGCCGGCGCGTAATACCGCGCCTCGCTGGAGTGCACGACGAATAACAGGTCCTCGCCTACCAGCTCGGACTGGGCAAAACCCAACTCCCGCAGCCGCTCGGTTCGAGCCCGTTCCATGAATTTCAGGTAATTGACGTAATAAACGATGCCGCCGGCATCGGTGTCCTCGTAATAAACGCGACAGCGATGTGCGAACGACTGATCCCCGTTTTGCGCGCGCATACTCTAGTGCTTACTCCTCAGGTTGCCAATTGGCTGGGCAACTGTTTTTTCATTCCTGAACGCTTTTGCAGTGACTCAAATGACGACGCCAGACACTGGGACAGCACAAAGCTCAGATAAATCGTCCGGCGTAAGCTTTTTAATCGTCTACCGCATCGAGGAATTCGTCTACCACGGGCATCTCTCCCAATCGTGACGGAATGTTTAGCCCGAAGTGCAAATAGGCATGACGCGTCACCACCCTGCCCCGCGGGGTACGCATGATGTAGCCCTGCTGGATCAGGTACGGTTCCAGTACATCCTCAATGGTATGGCGCTCTTCACTGATGGCTGCGGCCAGGCTGTCCACGCCGACCGGGCCACCGTCGAATTTCTCGATCATGGTCAAGAGCAGACGTCGATCCTGATGATCAAAGCCATGCTCGTCCACATCCAGCAGGTTCAAGGCCAGGTCCGCGACCGCCTTGGTGATGTGGCCCTTGGCACGCACCTCGGCAAAGTCGCGCACGCGGCGCAGCAGGCGGTTGGCGATTCGCGGCGTGCCACGAGCACGTCGAGCGATTTCAAAGGCGCCTTCCGGGTCCAGGGGCAAGCCGAGGATACTCGCCGACCGGCTGACAATGGTCGCCAGATCGGCGGTGCTATAGAACTCTAGACGTTGAACAATGCCGAAACGGTCTCGCAGCGGGTTGGTCAACATGCCCGCGCGGGTGGTCGCGCCCACCAGGGTGAAGGGCGGCAAGTCGAGCTTGATCGAACGGGCCGCCGGGCCTTCACCGATCATGATGTCGAGCTGGAAGTCTTCCATGGCTGGGTACAGCACTTCTTCGACAATCGGCGACAAGCGATGGATTTCGTCGATAAACAGCACGTCATGCGGTTCAAGATTGGTCAGCAGCGCGGCCAAGTCGCCAGGACGCTCAAGCACCGGGCCGGAGGTGGACTTGATCGACACGCCCATTTCCTGGGCGATGATATTGGCCAGGGTGGTCTTGCCCAAACCCGGCGGGCCGAAGATCAGGGTGTGGTCCAGGGACTCACTGCGCCCGCGAGCGGCCTGGATAAACAGCTCCATCTGCTCGCGCACGGTGGGCTGGCCGATGTATTCGGCCAGGCTCAACGGGCGGATGGCCCGGTCCTGGACTTCTTCACGGTCACGCGGGCCGGTGGCCGCGATCAGACGATCGGCTTCAATCACTTAAATCATTCCCTTCAGGGCACGGCGAATCATGTCTTCAGCGCTCAGGTTCTTGTCCTTGATGGCCGATACGGCCTTGCTGGCTTCCTGGGGCTTGTAGCCCAGGGAGATCAGCGCATTGACGGCATCGCTCTCGGCGCTGGCGACCTGGGCCGCCGGCATATCCGGCTGGTTCGGTACCAGGGCGAACATGCTCGGCACCACCTCCCAGGCTTTGAAGCGGTCCTTGAGCTCGACCAACAAGCGCTCGGCGGTCTTCTTGCCCACCCCCGGCACCTTGGTCAGGGCTGAGGTATCCTGGGCCGATACAGCACGTACCAATTCATCCACTTCCAGGCTCGACATCAAGGCCAGGGCCAATTTGGGCCCCACGCCATTGAGACGAATCAGCTCGCGGAAGAAATCGCGGTCACGCTTGCCGATGAAACCATAGAGTAGTTGCGCGTCTTCGCGCACCACTAAATGAGTGTGCAAGGTTATCGGCTCGCCGACCGACGGCAGGCGATACAGGGTGGTCATGGGCACTTCCAGCTCATAACCCAACCCATTCACATCCAGAATCAGGTGCGGCGGCTGTTTCTCAGCCAGGGTGCCGCGCAAGCGTCCAATCACGGTTCAGATCCTTAAAGCTTGGGGGTCAGATCGGAGCCTGACCGCAAAAATAACGATTGCGCTGATGCTATCAGAGACGCAGGCGCCCGCCACGACTACGTGCTGCGCCCAAGCCGTGAGGCAACAGGCTGGAGCGGGTATGGGCATGGCAAATGGCGATGGCCAGGGCATCCGAGGCGTCGATCTGCGGCTTTGAAGTGAGCTTGAGCATGTGCATGACCATCATTTGCACCTGCTCCTTGTTGGCGCCCCCGGTGCCGACCACGGCCTGCTTGACCTGGGTCGCGGTGTATTCAGCGATCTCCATGCCCTCCTCGGCACCTGCCACGATGGCAGCGCCACGGGCCTGGCCGAGCTTCAACGCCGAGTCGGCATTCTTGGCCATGAAGACTTTCTCTATGCCCATGGTGACCGGGCCGTAGGTCTGGATGACTTCACGTACGCCGCGATAGACGATCTGCAGCCGCTCGGCCAATTCCCCTGCGCCAGTGCGGATGCAGCCCGAGGCGACGTACACACAGCCGCGTGGGGTCTGCTGCACCACGCCAAAACCGGTGATGCGCGAACCGGGGTCGATACCTAGGATTAAAGTCATAACGCCTGCGGGTTGGATTTACAACGGTATGTGCCAGGCACACATTTGTGTAACAGCATAGAACCCCTGTGGGCGCTGGCTTGCCTGCGATGCGGGCACCTCGGTGCTTCTGTCAAATCGAGGTGATGCTATCGCAGGCAAGCCAGCTCCCACAGTGAATACTCATCGTTCTTAAGCGAGCTGTTCGGCCACAGACTCAGGGATGTCGGCATTCGAATACACATTCTGCACATCATCCAGGTCTTCAAGCATGTCCAGCAGCTTCAGCACCTTCTGCGCACCGTCCAGGTCCAGTTCGGCACTGGTGGTCGGCAGCATCACGATCTCCGCATCGGTGCCGTTGAAACCGGCGGCTTCCAGGGCATTACGCACGGCATAGAAGCTGGCGAACGAGGTGAACACATCGATGGAGCCGTCTTCGTTGGTGACCACGTCATCGGCATCCGCTTCCATCGCGGCTTCCATCAGCGCGTCTTCATCGGTGCCCGGTGCGAAGGTGATCTGCCCCTTGCGCTCGAACAGGTAGGCCACCGAACCATCCGTGCCGAGGTTACCACCGCACTTGCTGAACGCATGACGCACGGCTGCCGCGGTACGGTTGCGGTTGTCGGTCATGCATTCGACCATCACCGCGACGCCGCCCGGGCCGTAGCCTTCATAGGTCAGCTCGACCATGTCGTCGGTATCGGCCGCACCGGCGCCACGGGCCACGGCGCGGTCAATGATGTCGCGGCTCATGTTGGCGCCCAGCGCCTTGTCCAGCGCCAGGCGCAGACGCGGGTTGGAGCCCGGGTCACCGCCCCCCTGCCGGGCCGCGACGGTCAGTTCGCGAATCCACTTGGTGAAGATCTTGCCTTTCTTGGCATCCTGACGCTCTTTGCGGTGCTTGATGTTCGCCCACTTGGAATGGCCAGCCATAACACAACTCCGAATTCTCTAGAAACCTTATCAATCCCGCACCCGGCGAGATTTCCCTCTTTTAAACGCAAAGGCGCATCCGAAGATGCGCCTTTTTGACTGCCTGCTACCTTATCGCGCTTTCACGCAGCAGCCTTACTCAGCCTTCGGCGTCTCGCGCAGGCGGATGTGCAGCTCGCGCAGTGCCTTGGCATCCACCACACCCGGAGCCTGGGTCATGACGTCCGCAGCGCTCTGGGTTTTCGGGAAGGCGATCACTTCACGGATCGACTGGGCGCCGGTCATCAGCATCACCAGACGGTCCAGGCCGAACGCCAGGCCACCGTGCGGCGGCGCGCCGTACTTCAGGGCGTCGAGCAGGAAGCCGAATTTCTCTTCCTGTTCCGCTTCGTTGATGCCCAGCAGGCGGAATACCGCTTGTTGCATCTCTTTGCGGTGGATACGGATCGAACCGCCACCCAGTTCAGTACCGTTCAACACCATGTCGTAGGCACGGGACAGCGCGCCTGCAGGGTTGGCTTCCAGCTCTTGCGGGGAGCACTTCGGTGCGGTGAACGGGTGGTGCAAGGCGCTGAAGCTGCCGTCGTCGTTCTCTTCGAACATCGGGAAGTCCACAACCCACATCGGCGCCCATTCGCAGGTCAGCAGGTTCAGGTCGTGACCGAGCTTGATACGCAGCGCGCCCAGGGCCTCGCTGACGATCTTGGCCTTGTCGGCACCGAAGAACACGATGTCGCCGTCAACCGCACCGACGCGATCGAGGATCGTGTTCAGGTTGGCTTCAGGGATGTTTTTCACGATCGGCGATTGCAGGCCGTCGACACCGTTGGCGCGCTCGTTGACCTTGATGTACGCCAGGCCCTTGGCACCGTAGATGCCGACGAACTTGGTGTAGTCGTCGATCTGCTTGCGCGGCATGCTCGCGCCGCCAGGCACGCGCAGGGCGGCGATGCGGCACTTAGGATCGTTGGCCGGGCCGCTGAACACCTTGAAGTCGACGTCCTTGAGCTGGTCGGCCACATCCACCAGTTCCAGCGGGTTACGCAGGTCTGGCTTGTCGGAACCGTAGCGGCGCATGGCTTCTTCGAAGGTCATGTGCGGGAATTCGCCGAACTCCAGGTCCAGCACTTCCTTGAACAGGTTGCGGATCATCTGCTCGGTCAGGCCCATGATCTCTTTTTCATCGAGGAAGCTGGTCTCGATGTCGATCTGGGTGAATTCCGGCTGGCGGTCAGCGCGCAGGTCTTCGTCACGGAAGCACTTGGCGATCTGATAGTAGCGGTCGAAACCGGCCACCATCAGCAGTTGCTTGAACAGCTGCGGCGATTGCGGCAAGGCGAAGAAGCTGCCGGCATGGGTACGGCTCGGTACCAGGTAGTCGCGCGCGCCTTCCGGGGTGGCCCGGGTGAGGATCGGCGTTTCGACGTCGAGGAAGCCGTTTTCATCCAGGAAGCGGCGGATGCTGGTGGTCATGCGCGAGCGCAGGCGCAGCTTCTCGGCCATTTCCGGACGACGCAAGTCCAGGAAGCGGTAGCGCAGGCGGGTTTCTTCGCCCACGTCGGAGTATTCATTGAGTGGGAACGGCGGGGTTTCCGACTCGTTCAGCACTTCCAGCTCATAGCCCAGCACTTCGATGCCGCCGGACGCCATGTTCTTGTTCACGGCACCGGCCGGACGCAGGCGTACCTTGCCGGTGATCTTCACTACGTATTCGCTGCGCACGCGGTCGGCGGCGGCGAAGCTTTCGGCGCGGTCCGGGTCGAACACTACCTGGGCCAGACCATCACGGTCACGGATATCGAGGAAGATCACCCCGCCGTGGTCTCGGCGACGGTGAACCCATCCGCAAAGGGTGATTTCCTGACCTTCCAGGGTCTCGTTCAGTTGGCCGCAATAGTGGCTGCGCATCATGGTCGTGGTTTCACTTCTCGTAATTCGAAATTCGGTGGCAGGCCCGCCTCGTCACCGCACATTAAAGCAGGGGACGGATAATGCAGGAGCCTGCGCGTAGAGTTCAACTCAGTCTGCTTTGTCGCCGCCGGCCAGGTTCTTCTTGGCACCGGTCTTGAAATCAGTCTCGTACCAGCCGCTGCCGCTCAGGCGGAAGCCCGGCATGGACAACATCTTCTTCAACTCAGGTGCCTGGCAGGCAGGGCAATCGACCAGCGGCGCGGCGCTGATCTTCTGAATGGCTTCCAACTGATGACCACAGGAAGCGCATTGATAGTCGTACATGGGCATGGAGATGTCTCGGCGATCAGATCGTTACAGCGCCACGCCCTGCCCTGTGCATAAAGCCCGGCATGCGCAGCAAAGCGCGGGATTATATCTGGTAAATCAACACAGCGCAGCCGGCTTTGTGCCCAGGACCGGGCCCGTCGGGCTGAAGGGCCGGCCATCGGACTACTGCGCGAGCGTATCCCCGGACGTGAGAGCGCCCCGGCCTTTGAGGACGTGAACCACGCACACCACCCTCACCAGCCCACTGAAGTTCTTCACGCCTCCGTAACGCAAATGCACTTCCCGATCGACATAGGACAACAGCGCACTGACCGAACAGGTATTGAGCCTGGCGATTTCCGTCAGGATATTCCAATAGATCTGTTCAAGCCGCAGGCAGGTAGAAAACCCATTGAGCCTGACCGAACGGGACAGTGGCTTGGCCAGCCCCATATCAAAACCCTTGGTAAAAGGGTCGACCTTTATCTTGTGAAAACCACAGGCTTCCATCATTCCCTTACCCACTCCACGTGACATACACCTGACACTCCATTGCCAAACAGCAGCCAATGGGCTTCTCCCATTGGACGATGGCCTATAAAACAGCAGCCAGCGCAGCGCAGCCAGAAGACGGGGAGTTGTTAGTTGTAGGACAACGCCAGGAAGCGCAGGGAAACCAGCAGGCGGCGCCGAAAAGGCGCCGCCTGGGTTCGACAATTACTGGTTTTCGAGCAGGGAGCGCAGCATCCACGCGGTTTTCTCATGAACCTGCATACGCTGGGTCAACAGGTCCGCCGTCGGCTCATCACTGACTTTGTCGAGCAATGGGAAGATGCCTCGCGCGGTACGCGTGACCGCTTCCTGGCCGGCCACCAACTGCTTGATCATCTCTTCGGCGCTCGGCACACCCTCTTCTTCCTTGATGGAAGACAGGCGGGCGTAAATCGAATAGGCACCCGGCGCCGGGAAGCCCAGGGCACGGATACGCTCGGCAATGGAGTCCACTGCCAGCGCAAGCTCGTTGTACTGCTCTTCGAACATCAGATGCAGCGTACGAAACATGGGGCCTGTGACGTTCCAATGGAAATTGTGGGTCTTCAGATACAGAACATAGGTATCGGAGAGCAGGCGGGAAAGTCCGTCGACGATGGATTTACGGTCTTCTTCACTGATACCAATATCGATTGCCATGTGTTTCCCCTTCAATTGACGAGCATTCATTGATCAGGTGCAGCTCCACTCTAGCAAGAGAGTGCGCCACGTGCAGCCCGACACACTCGGGCGGCATGCGGCAAATCGCCCCGCACCGCCTGCGGGATCTGACTTGGCAAGCCTGTTTACCTGTAGGAAGGGTCTAGGCCACCACTTAAAAAATCCCGCACCTGTCTAGGACAAGCGTTTGACGCAGAAATGCCGTGGCCGTGGCAACACCCCGAAATGCTTGATTTGAGTAGGCACAGCCTTTGCTGTTAAATAGACGCGGTGTGGCTGCCGTTTATTCCTGCGGCACGTCACATAGGCTGATACCCGCGCACGTGCTCAACGCCTCCCATTGTTCAGAAGCGAACCGTGCCAGTCAGCTCTTCCTTGTGATCCGTCTTAACGTGAGTTAACCAAAATGTTGAAAATCGTCCACCTGCTAACGGGCGTTGCAGCCTTGCTGCTGTCCTTTATTCCGAGCCTGCAGCCTGAAAGCCTGCCCTACCTGGAACAACACGACGCCCTGTACCTGGCCTTGTTCGGCCTTCTTAACCTGACGCTCGCACCGGTAATCCCTTACTGGAACAAAGGCACGCGTCATCAACTGCAAAACCTGGTCAGTGCGCTGCTGGTGCTGACTGTTGTCGTACAAACCCTCACCCTCCTGGCGCCCATGCCTGAAGTCGGGGGCCATCCGGCCATCCTGCTCAGCCTGGTGATCGCTGTGGTCGCCATCGTTCTTCACCTGGCCATCAGCTTCTACCGCTCGTCTCCAGCGGCCGCGTCGCAAAACTATGACATGACCAACCGGGATACCGGGACCGTCAAGTGGTTCAACACCTCCAAGGGCTTCGGCTTCATTTCCCGCGACTCGGGCGACGATATCTTCGTCCACTTCCGAGCCATTCGTGGCGAAGGCCATCGCGTCCTGGTCGAAGGCCAGCGCGTAGAGTTCTCGGTAATGAACCGTGACAAGGGCCTGCAAGCCGAAGATGTCATCGCTGCCCTGCCGCGTCGCTGATCCCAGCCCTCGCAGCAAAAAAAACCGCGATCCAGCCTTGGCTGGGTCGCGGTTTTTTTATTGCTTGCGCACTCAATAGTGTGGCGGCGGCGCTTCCTCTTCGGATGACTCGAACTGCCCGCCCATTTCTTCCTGGCGCTTGAGCAATGCAGTCATTTGCAATTGCAGACGTTCGACGGCCCGCTGCTGGGTGACCAGGATGTCGTTGAGGGTCTCAATGGTGTCGTCCTGGAAGGCCAGGCGGCTTTCCAGGTCGGTGACGCGTTCTTGCAGGTCCATGGTTCAGTCCTGGGTAAAGATGAAGTCGGCAGGCAATAGCTCACGCAATCGGCTGCGAATCGCGGCCACCTGCTCTTCGGTGTAGGGCCGGGCTGGATGCTTGCCCCAAACGGGGGCTGGCCAGGCGGCGTCGTCGCGCTTGCGCACAATCACATGCACATGCAACTGGCTGACCACGTTACCCAGCGCGCCGATGTTCATCTTGTCGGCCGCCAGCCCGTCGTTAAGCAGCTGCGCCAGGGCCGTCGTTTCTTGCCACAAGGTTTGTTGATCTGCGACATCCAGTTGAAACACTTCGCTGATACCTTCGATGCGCGGCACCAGGATGAACCAGGGGTAATTGGCGTCATTGGACAGCAGCAGGCGACAGAGCGGGAAGTCCCCAATGGCCAAGGTATCTTGTTGCAGGCGTTGATCTAAGGCGAACACGTGGCACTCCGTTCGGCAGTTCGGTAACAGGTGCCCAGCATACCTTCGAATGCCCAAGGCTTCACGGGCAATGCTGGCGGCCTTGAGGCAACCAGGCAAAAAAATGCACCCTTTAGAGGCAATAGCCCAGGTGAGCAACGCTAGGCCGGGCCTCAACGGGATGCACCAAAATGACCCACCTGTGCCTCAAAGGGATCCGCCGATTACCCACTGATAAGGGTCAACCGGTAACGTTTTACCCAGGTACAGGATTCAGGTACCACCGAACCGGGGTAACACCCTGGCGTCAAGCCCAACCGAAATGGCGTAAACCCCCCGTGCTTATGCGGTTTTTACAGGTTCATCACACTTTTCACGAAAAAATGACATTCGGTAAGTGGTTTGAGCACGCTTGTTGCATTCACCCCCATATCGTCGGCAACGACACCCGTTTGGACACAGGTGTTTCGCGATAAAAATAGTGGCGTTTCAATGTGTATCAGGGATGCGTTCAAACTTTGAAAGAAGTCTGAAAACAGCATTGAAGTTGTCAGCCTGGATACATTTCTGGCTGTGAATTTGCGACATGGATCTAGCGATTTACGACAGCCTCGTAAAGAAGCTGAAAGGATAATTGAGTAAGTATCGTCAATAGGGTCTGCGTGAGATAACTTTGCGCCGACACAAAAAGAAAGAGCCGCCCAGATAAAAATACAGGTGGGACGGCAGTACTCTTCCTAAAACCAAAGGAGCAAATCACGATGCGCGTGATGAAGTGGAGCATGATCGCCCTGGCTGTTTCAGCAGGCACCTCGCAGTTCGCAATGGCGTCCGCCCAGGACGATTCCAAGGGCTTTGTTGAAGACAGCACGTTCAGCATCAATACTCGCGCGCTGTACTTCAGCCGTGACTTCCGTAACAACCCGTCGGGCCCAGGCTCCAAGAGCCGTGCTGAAGAAACCGGCCTGGGCTTCAATGCCCTGTACGAATCGGGCTTCACCCAAGGCACCATTGGTGTCGGTGTCGACGTGATCGGCCTGATGGGCGTCAAGCTCGACAGCGGCAAGGGCCGCGCCGGCACCGGCCTGTTCCCAACCGGTTCCGACGGTCGCTCGCAAGATGACTATTCCAAAGGCGGCGGCGCGGTCAAGTTCCGCATCTCCAACACTGTGCTGAAAGTCGGTGACCAATACACCACAGCCCCAGTGTTTGCCTCCGACGACAGCCGCCTGCTGCCGGAGCTGCCACAAGGTATCTCCATCACCAGCAACGAAATCAAAGGCCTGAAGCTTGAAGGCGGTCACTTCACTTCCAGCGTCGCGCAGAACCAGACCTACCACGACAGCCTGGGCCTGACCAAAACCGACTTTGTCGGCGGTGTGTATGCCTTCACTCCAGAAGTCACCGGCAGCCTGTACTACGCGAAAACCGAAGATTACTTCCGCAAGTACTACAGCAACCTGAACTGGACCCACGCCCTGAGCGATGATCAGTCGTTCGCCCTGGACTTCAACATCTACGACACCAAGAGCGACGGCGCCGGCCTGCAACGCGCAGAGAAAGATGGCGTGACCAAGCTCGACAACCGCGCCTTCAGCTTGCAGGGCGCGTACACCATCGGTGCTCACACCTTCACCCTGGCAGCCCAGAAAGTCACCGGTGACGGCGACTACGGTTACGGCGTAGACGGCGGCGGCACGGTGTTCCTGGCCAACTCCATCGCCCGTTCCGACTTCAACGCCGAAGGCGAAAAGTCCTACCAGGCGCGTTATGACATCAACATGGCAACCTTCGGCATTCCGGGCCTGAGCTTCATGACCCGTTATGTAACCGGTAGCGGCGCCAATACGGGCACCACCTCGAATGGCAAAGAGTGGGAACGCGACATCGAAGCCAAGTACGTGATCCAGAGCGGCCCGGCAAAAGACCTGAGCCTGCGCCTGCGTCAAGCGACTTACCGTTCCGGTGATGGCGTGTACTACGGTTCGCCGTCGATCGACGAGCTGCGTCTGATCGCCAACTACCCGCTGAACATCTTGTAATTGCCGGTTCAATTACAACGATGACTTGAGGCCTCGGCCTTAAACAAAAAGCCGCTCCTCTGTTTAAACAGGGAGCGGCTTTTTTATTGCAGTTTTATTTCAATCAACAAAACAACTAGCAAGCTAAGTAACTAGTTTTTCAAAGCTGACCTTTCGGCCAACTTCGATAGCATCACGCCAAGTTACTTCGGCGCACTTTCCTGCATCACCCGAATAACCCGTTGCGGAAACGGAATATCAATCCCGGCTGCTTTCAAACGGTCACGCGCCAGTTCATTGAGCATAAACACCACATCCCAATAATCCGGGGTGTTGGTCCAGCAACGCAGGGAGACAGTGATGGAACTGTCGCCCAAGGTCGACACCACCGCCACGGCGGCAGGGTCCTTCAGTACACGCGGGTCTTCAGCCAAAGCCAGCAGCACTTCACGGGCCTTCTGCAGGTCCGCCTCATAGTCCACACCCACGTCAAACACAACCTTGCGGGTCGGCTGGCGGTTGGTGTTGGTGATAAGGCCGTTGGACAGGCTGCCGTTGGGAATAATCACCGTCTTGTTGTCGCCGGTACGCAGTACCGTGTGGAAGATCTGGATGCTGTCGACGGTACCCGAGGTCCCCTGGGCTTCGATCCAGTCACCGATACGGAACGGTCGGAACAACAGAATCAGCACGCCGCCGGCAAAGTTCGCCAGGCTGCCTTGCAAGGCCAGGCCGATAGCCAGGGTAGCGGCACCGATCGCCGCCACGAACGAGGTGGTAGCCACACCGATCATCGAGGCCACGTTGACCACCAGCATGACTTTGAGCGCGATGTTCGCAAGGTTGGTGATGAAGTGCTGCAGTGCCAAGTCCGCATTACGCATCGCCAGCAGACGGCCCACGCGGTGAGTCAAAACATTGATCAGCCACCAGCCAATGGCCAGGGTGACCAACGCCAGCAATACCCGGCTGCCGTATTCCATGATCATGGGAAGCCAAGACTGGGAGGTCTTGATCAGGTGATCCATTTCAGCGTTCAAATCCATCTACTTTCTCCTATTGTGCGGCGATAAGGCTGTATTGACTGCCTGACAACGCAATTGAGCCCCGAAGGGCTCAATTGTAGGCAATGATGCTTGGGGCGTCGGACGTCAAAAGTGCCCACAGGTTCCCCAAAGTGCCATCAGTCGCGGAAGTTATTGAACTGCAGCGGCATGTCGAAGGTCTTGGCGCGCAGGGCTGCGATAGCCTCTTGCAGGTCATCACGCTTCTTGCCGGTGACGCGAACCTGCTCGCCCTGGATGGCGGCCTGGACCTTGAGCTTGGCGTCCTTGATGTGCGCCACGATCTTCTTGGCCAGCTCTTTGTCGATGCCTTCCTTGAGCACGGCTTCCTGCTTCATCAGTTTGCCTGAGGCGTAGGCGTCCTTGACCTCCAGGCACTGCACGTCGATCTTGCGCTTGACCAGGGCCAGCTTGAGGATCTCGATCATCGCTTCCAGCTGGAAATCGGCTTCAGCGGTCAGGTTGACGGTCAGTTCCTTTTCCTTGAATTCGAAGCTGCCCTTGCCTTTCAAGTCATAGCGACGGTCCAGTTCCTTGACGGCGTTCTCGACGGCGTTGGTGACTTCGTGTTTGTCCAGTTCAGATACCACGTCGAACGAAGGCATGTGATTTCTCCAATATAAGGGGCGGGCTCAGTAAAGATGGAGCGCGCCCGAGCTAAAATGCCGGGGCATTATAGCGGTTCTTTCGCGCCGTTCACCGCTGGCGACCTTATGGAGTACACACTGATGTCGACCCCCTGGCATATTCTTGGCGCCGGCAGCCTGGGCACCCTCTGGGCCACGCGTCTGGCGCGCGCAGGCGTGCCCGTCAGGCTGATCCTGCGCAATGAGGCGCGCCTGGCCGACTATCGAGCCGGCCAAGGGCTGACCCTGGTCGAGCAGGGTGTGGAACAGACTTACCCGGTAGTCGGTGAAACGCCTGACAGCCCGGAGCCGATTCATCGCCTGCTGGTCGCGTGCAAAGCCTACGATGCTCAAAGCGCTATCGCCCAGTTGCATCATCGACTGGCGCCCGACGCCGAACTGATCCTGCTGCAAAACGGCCTTGGCAGCCAGGACGCAGTGGCTGCACAAGTGCCGTTGGCCCGTTGCATCTATGCCTCAAGTACCGAAGGCGCGTTTCGCGAAGGCGACTGGCGGGTGGTATTTGCCGGCCATGGTTACACCTGGCTGGGGGATGCGGGCCACCCCACGCCACCGCTGTGGCTGGACGACCTGCAAGCGGCCGGCATTCCCCACGATTGGGCCAGTGATATCCTGACGCGCCTGTGGCGCAAGCTGGCGCTCAATTGCGCCATCAACCCGCTGACCGTGCTTTACCAGTGCCGCAACGGCGGTTTGCAAGCCCACGCGTGTGAAGTGGCAACCTTGTGCGCTGAATTGGCCGAGCTGCTGGAATGCTGCGGCCAGCCTGCTGCCGCACAGGACCTGCACAGCGAAGTGCAGCGGGTGATCCAGGCCACGGCGGCCAATTACTCGTCCATGCACCAGGACGTGGCCAACCACCGACGTACCGAGATCAGCTACCTGCTGGGCTATGCCTGCCAAGCGGCGGCCCGCCATCAATTGGTGTTGCCGCACCTGCAACAGTTGCAAGCGCGCCTGGTCGAATATCTGCGCGCACGCGGATTGGCCAGCGACTGAGGCACGCGCTACCCTGCCTACCTGTCTATCACCTGGGAAACCCCTGATGCCACTGCGCCAGCGTCTTGAAAATCTACCGGTAGGGCAGAAACTGCTGGCGGCCCTGCTGGTGTTGTTGACCACCGTATTGCTGGTGGCCAACCTGACGTTTATCAGCGCCGCCTACTGGATCTCCCAGGAAAGCATGGCCCCCCAGGCCTTGCAGTCCATTGGTCGACTGGTGTCCAACCCCGCGCTTGCCGCCGAGGCCCTTGAGTCTCCGACCAAGGCCGAGGCGCTGCTCAATGAACTGACCAGCTATTCACCGTTGCGCGCCGCCGCTTTGTACGATGGCGAAGGCAACCGCCTGGCGCAGATGCAGCACGGCGACCGCCTGCACCTGCCGGACCACTACCGGCATATCGAAGCGTGGCGCCTCACTGAATTTCGCAGCAACCAGGTCATCACCCTGCCCCGTGGCACTCAGCCTTCGGGGCATTTGTTGCTGGTGGCCAGCAGTGAGCTGCCGATGGCGTTCTATACCGGCACGCTGACCGCCAGCCTGGGCATCCTGATTTTCAGTGTGTTGTTGTGGCTGGTCATCGCCCGGCAGATCAAACGCCTGATCACACGGCCGATTCATGAACTTGAAGAACTGTCCCGCCAGGTGACCCGCGAGGAGAACTACGCTTTACGCGCCGGGCGTGGCAACCGTGATGAAATCGGCAGCCTGGCCGAAGCGTTCAACACCATGTTGTCGCGCATCGAAGCCCGTGAGCAGCAGCTCAAACGCGCGCGCGACGACTCCCAGGCTGCGTATGACCAGGCTCAGGGCCTAGCCGAAGAAACCCGGCATACCAACCGCAAGCTGGAACTGGAAGTCCAGGTACGCAGCAAGATCGAGAAAAAGCTCACGGGCTTCCAGAACTACCTGAACAGCATTATCGACTCGATGCCCTCGGCGCTGATCGCCCTGGATGAACAACTCTACGTTACCCAGTGGAACCAGGAAGCCACCGCCCTATCCGGCACTCGCCTGGACGAAGCCCTGAACCAGCCGGTTTTCCTGGCCTTCCAGCCGCTCAAGCCGTACCTGCCACAGATCAAGGCCACCGTGGAGCAACACACGGTGGAGCGGATTGAGCGGGTCACCTGGATCAAGGACGACGAGCCCAAGCATTACGCGCTGACGTTCTACCCGTTGATGGGCGGCGCCGGGCGCGGAGTGGTAATCCGAATCGACGACATCACCCAGCGCCTGTCCCTGGAAGAAATGATGGTGCAATCGGAAAAAATGCTCTCCGTGGGCGGCCTGGCTGCAGGTATGGCCCATGAGATCAACAACCCGCTGGGCGCGATCCTGCATAACGTGCAGAACATTCGCCGGCGCCTGTCCCCCGAGCTGCCCAAGAACCTGGAACTTGCCGAACAGGTGGGCATCGAGCTGGAGACGGTCAACCGATACCTGCAAGGCCGCGAAGTCCCGCAATTGCTCGACGGCATTCAGCAGGCCGGGGCGCGTGCCGCGAAAATCGTTACCCACATGCTCAGCTTCAGCCGCCGCAGCAATCGCCAGATGGCGCCCTGCGATTTGCCGGCGCTGATCGACCAGGCCGTGGAAATCGCTGGCAACGACTTCGACCTGACCATTGGTTTCGACTTCAAAGGCCAGGCGATCATCCGCCAGTTCGATCCGCAACTGGGCCCGGTACCCGGCACCGCCAACGAGCTGGAACAAGTGCTGCTCAACCTGTTGAAGAACGCCGCACAAGCCATTCACCTGCGTGAAGACGACAGCGAACCTGGGCGCATTATCCTGCGCACCCGTCTGAACCCGCCGTGGGCAGAAATCCAGGTAGAAGACAACGGCATCGGCATGAGCGAAAACGTGCGCAAGCGCACGTTCGAACCCTTCTTTACCACCAAGGAAATCGGCCAGGGCACCGGGCTAGGCCTGTCGGTGTCGTACTTCATCATCACCAACAACCACAAGGGCCAGATGGAGGTGCATTCCACCCTGGGCCAGGGCACCTGCTTTACCTTGCGCCTGCCTTTGGCCGGCAGCCAATTGCCCCCCACTGAACTTACCCAACTGGAGCACTGACCATGGGCTTTCGCCTGTCGAAGATCTACACCCGTACCGGCGACAAAGGCGAGACCGGCCTCGGCGACGGCCGCCGCGTGCCCAAGGACCATCCACGCGTGGAAGCGATTGGCGAGGTGGATACCCTGAACAGCCAACTGGGCCTGCTGCTGGCCAACCTTGAAGAACAAAGCGGCAAGCACCCGGCGTTGAAGGACGTGATTGAAGTGCTCACGCCTTGCCAGCACCGTCTGTTTGACTTGGGCGGTGAACTGGCGATGCCGGTGTACAAGGCGCTGAATGCGGCGGAAGTGGATCGGCTGGAAGCAGCGATTGATCGCTGGAACGAGGAAGTCGGGCCGCTTGAGAATTTCATCCTGCCCGGCGGCTCAGCCTTGATTGCCCAGGCCCATGTGTGCCGCAGCCTGGCGCGCAGCGCCGAGCGCCGCTGTCAGCACTTGAATGCGGTGGAGCCGCTGGAGGGTGTGGGGTTGGCGTACATCAATCGGTTGTCGGATTTGCTGTTTGTGGCGGCCAGGGTGATTGCCAAACGCCAAGGCGTTGCGGAAGTGTTGTGGCAGGCGGCGGCCAAGCCACACTGACCATTATGTGGCGCTTGATAGTGCCCTATCACAGCATAGGTATCTACATAACTCTGTTAGCTCAACGGTAACCACGATGCGAAGCGAGCAGCTCTTGATCTGCTTTTGATCTTAGGCGCCCCGTTAAACCACGCTGGCCGGAATTCGACAGGGATTTGGGGGGTAAACCGGCAGGGATGCCGGTTTAGCCGCCCCGCGCCATGGATGGCGCGTGGCG
>NZ_WJZM01000030.1:0-73231 GCF_021609545.1 Pseudomonas sp. PA-1-6B | reverse complement strand
TCGCCGATGGTAGTGTGGGGTTTCCCCATGTGAGAGTAGGTCATCGTCAAGATTAAATTCCAAAACCCCAATTGCGAAAGCAGTTGGGGTTTTGTTTTGGGCGCTCGAAAAGTGTCCACCTTGTCCCTCTACACTTGTTCGCCTTGTGTTCGCCCCGTGCACCACAGTGCTAAAGTCCATCCCTCGATTTTGCTTTTCCCAAGGAAACCGTTATGCCGGACGCGACGTCCCTCAGTCCTGGATTCATGGTGGTTCATGGCAACCGCCTGGACGAGCTGCGAAGCCTGGTGGTCAGTTGGATGCGCCGTTACCCACTGGCGCCCTTGGAAAATGAAATCGCCCTGGTACAAAGCAACGGCATCGCCCAATGGCTCAAGCTGGCCTTGGCCGAAGACCCGGAAGCCGATGATATGGGCGGCTGTGGCATTGCCGCAGCCATCGACGTACAACTGCCTGGCAGCTTTATGTGGCAGCTCTATCGCATGGTCCTGGGCCGCGACGAAATCCCGCCCAAGTCCCTGCTTGATAAAGCCCCGCTGACCTGGCGCCTCATGCGGCTGTTACCCGAGCTGATCGACCAACCGCACTTCGAGCCTCTGCAACGCTTCCTGACGCAAGACGCCGACCTGCGCAAACGCTACCAACTCGCCGAGCGCCTGGCTGACCTCTTCGATCAATACCAGGTCTACCGGGCCGACTGGCTGGAAGATTGGGCCGCAGGCCGGCACCAACTGCGCAATGGTCGAGGCGAGTCCAAACCGCTCAACCCAGCCAACTGCTGGCAAGCCGAGCTATGGCGCGCGCTGCTGCTGGATGTGGGTGAAGCAGGCATGGCCGAAAGCCGGGCCGGCGTGCATCAACGCTTCATCGAGCGCATCAACAACCTTGAACACGCACCGCCCGGCTTGCCTTCTCGGGTGATCGTCTTTGGCATCTCATCGCTGCCGGCCCAGGCGCTGGAAGCCTTGGCGGGCCTGGCCCGTTTCAGTCAAGTCCTGCTCTGCGTGCATAACCCCTGCCGCCATCATTGGTCGGACATCGTCGCCGACAAGGACTTGCTGCGTAACGAATACAAACGCCAGGCGCGCAAAACGGGCATGCCCGTCACTATCGACCCACAAACGCTGCACCAGCACGCCCATCCGCTGCTCGCTGCCTGGGGCAAGCAGGGGCGTGATTACATCAGTCTGCTGGACAGCTACGATGACCCCAACAGCTACCGCGCCGCATTTCGCGACGGTCGTATTGACCTGTTCAGCGACAGCGAACCCACCACGCTCCTCAACCAACTCCAGGACGATATCCTCGAACTGCGCCCGTTGAATGAAACCCGTGAGCTCTGGCCCGCTGTCGACCTGCAACGCGATCCGTCGATCCGTTTCCATATCGCCCACAGCGCCCAACGCGAAGTGGAAATCCTCCACGACCAATTACTTCATCGCTTCAGCGCCGACCCCACGTTGCGCCCTCGGGACGTCATCGTCATGGTCCCCGACGTCGACAGCTATGCACCGCATATTCGCGCGGTCTTCGGCCAGCTCGAACGGCATGACCCACGCTTCATCCCCTTCACCCTTACAGACCAAGGCCAACGTGGTCGCGACCCGCTGTTGATCGCCGTCGAGCACTTGCTCAAACTTCCCGACAGCCGCTTCCCTGTCAGCGAAATCCTCGACCTGCTCGACGTCCCGGCCCTGCGCGAACGCTTCGCCATCAAAGAGCGTGACCTGCCCACCTTGCATCGCTGGATCGAAGGCGCCGGCATCCGCTGGGGCCTGAACGCCGAGCAACGCGCCGGTTTGGGCCTGCCCACGGAACTGGAGCAAAACAGTTGGCGATTCGGCCTGCGCCGTATGCTGCTGGGCTATGCCGTCGGCACCGGCACGGCCTGCGACGGTATTGAGCCTTATGACGAAATCGGTGGCCTCGATGCGGCCTTGATCGGCCCACTGGTCGCCTTGCTTGACGCCTTGAACGATGCCCATCAAGCGTTATCGGAACCCGCGTCGCCACAAACCTGGGGCGAGCGTCTACAACGGTTGATGCAGCTGTTTTTCCTACCCAGCAGCGAGCACGATGACTACCTGCTGGGCCAGCTCGAACAATTAAGAGAAACCTGGCTGGAAACCTGCGAGTCCGTTGGTCTGCAAGACGAGTTACCCCTTACGGTCGTGCGTGAGGCATGGTTGGCCGGATTGGATCAGGGGCGCCTATCCCAGCGCTTCCTGGCGGGGGCGGTCAATTTCTGTACGCTGATGCCCATGCGTGCGATCCCGTTCAAGTTGGTTTGCCTGCTGGGCATGAACGACGGCGATTACCCGCGGGCCCAGCCTCCCCTGGATTTTGACCTGATGGGCAGCGATTACCGCCCCGGCGACCGTTCTCGCCGCGAAGACGACCGCTACTTACTGCTCGAAGCGCTGCTGTCAGCCCGTGACCAGCTGTATATCAGCTGGGTAGGCCGCAGCATCCGTGACAACAGCGATCGCCCGGCCTCGGTGCTGATCGGCCAACTACGCGACCACCTCGCCAGCGGCTGGCAGCACGCCAGAAACGATCTGCCGCTGATCGACGCAATGACCCAGGAGCACCCGCTGCAACCCTTCAGCGCCCGCTACTTCCACGAAGGCGATTCGCTGTTCAGCTATGCGCGCGAATGGCAATTGCTGCATCAGGCACCGGCGGTCATCACCCAAGAGCAAGGCTTGACTCCTCACCAACAGGAAGAACCCCTGAGCCTTGGCCAGTTACAGGACTTCCTGCGCAATCCGGTCAAACACTTCTTCAGCCAGCGCCTGAAAGTATTCTTCGAAGCCGCTGAAGTGCCCTTGGCTGACGAAGAACCCTTCGTGCTGGACGCATTGCAACGCTACAGCTTAAGCGACAGCCTGCTGAACGCGGCACTCACCCAACCCGACCAACTCGATCAGGCGCTCACCGCCCAGGCCCTGCGCCTGCAAGGCAGCGGCCTGCTGCCGATGGTGGGTTTCGGTGAATGCCTGCGTAACGAACTGATCGAGCCGCTGCCGGACCTGGTGCAACGCTATCAACACCTTCTGGCGTTGTGGCCCACTCCGCATACTGGCGCTGAACCGATCAGCTTTGCGTACCAGGGCATCCAGCTGGAAGGTTGGATCAGCGGTCTGCACCGACGCAGTGATGGCGGACTTTTAAGCGTCACCACCATCCCCAACAGTATTGGTTCGATCAAGACACGCAAGTGGCACCGCCTCATCCGCCCCTGGGTCAATCACGTGGTGGCCTGCGCCTGTGGCCTGCCCTTGAGTACCGGCCTGGTAGCCAGTGACGACACCTTGCTCTTGGCCCCACTGGACAAGGCCGGCGCCGAGGACATTCTCGGTAACCTGCTGTTGGCCTGGCACACGGGAATGAGCGCGCCGCTACCGGTCGCAGTGAAAACCGCGTTCGCCTGGCTCGGCCAGGCTGATCCCGCCAAGGCCCAAGCGGCTGCGAGCAAAGCCTATGAAGGCGATGGCATCACCACTGACGGCGAACGCCGCGAAACGCCTGCCCTTACGCGGCAATTTCCCGACTACGCGGCCCTGGTCGCCAGTGAAGAGTTCGAAGGTTGGTGCGAAACCCTGTATCGCCCGCTGATCAACGCCCCCTGGCGATCGCTTTCCAGCACGGAGGCTGACGCATGATCGGCAAACCCTTGGCCCTGGCGTTCCCGCTCAAAGGCAGCCAGTTGATTGAAGCCAGTGCTGGCACCGGCAAGACCTTCACCATCTCCGCCCTGTACCTGCGTCTGGTGCTCGGCCACGGCGGTGATGAATCCGGTTTCGGCCGCGAACTGCTGCCACCGCAAATCCTCGTGGTGACGTTCACCGACGCCGCCACCAAGGAACTGCGTGAACGTATCCGCATCCGCCTGGCTGAGGCCGCGCGCTTCTTCCGTGACGAAATCGAACAGCCTGATGCGCTGATTGCCGACCTGCGCGAGCAATATGATCCGCAGCAATGGCCCGCCTGTGCCAATCGCCTGGACATCGCCGCGCAATGGATGGATGAAGCCGCAGTCTCCACGATCCACAGTTGGTGCCAGCGCATGCTGCGCGAACATGCGTTCGACAGCGGCAGCCTGTTCACACAAACCCTGGAAACCGACCATAGCGACCTGCTGGGCGAAGTGCTGCGCGACTACTGGCGATTGTTCTGCTACCCAATGCACGACGATGCCCTCAACTGGGTGCGCAACCATTGGGGCGGCCCCGCGGCGCTGATGCCACGGGTGCGTGCGTTGTTCGGCAGCGAGCGGCCCACCGACGAAACCCGCGAGCCAGCCGAACTGATCAACGCCTGCCTGCAAGAACGCCGTGCCGCTCTGGTTGCCCTCAAGGCACCCTGGCAACAATGGGCTGCCGAGCTGCGGGATATCTGCCTGCAAGCCGTCGCCGCCAAAGCGGTCGATGGGCGCAAGATGCAAGCGCGCTACTTCGAGCCCTGGTTCGAAAAGATCAGCGCCTGGGCCGCTGACGAAACCCTGGAACAACTGGACATCGGCACCGGCTTCACCCGCCTGACGCCCGACGGAATGGCCGAAGCGTGGAAAGGTGAGCCGCCGCAGCACCCTGGCATCGAGGCTATGGCCAGCCTCAAAGCCAGCCTCGACGCCTTGCCAACGCCCGACGCGGCGGTGCTGCAACACGCTGCCGGCTGGGTCGGCAAACGCTTCGAGGAAGAGAAACGTCGCCGCGCAGAGATGGGGTTTGACGATATGCTGATCCGCCTCAACGCCGCCCTCCAGGCAGACGGTGGCGAGCGCCTGGCCAGTGTGATCCGCGAGCAATTCCCGGTGGCCCTGATCGATGAATTCCAGGACACCGACCCGGTGCAATACAGCATCTTCGACAGCATCTACCGCATCGAAGAAAACCACCTCGACAGCGGCCTGTTCCTGATCGGCGACCCCAAGCAGGCGATCTACGCCTTTCGCGGCGCCGACATCTACACCTACCTGCGCGCCCGGCAGGCCACCACCGGCCGCCATCACACCCTGGGCACCAACTTCCGCTCCAGCCATGCGATGGTCGAGGCGGTGAACCATGTGTTCCAGCGTGCGGAAACCGGCCGTGGTGCGTTCCTGTTTCGCCAGCCTGATGGCGATAACCCGGTGCCGTTCCATTCGGTACTGTCCCAAGGCCGCAGCGAGCAGTTGCAGGTCGACGGCCACACGCCACCGGCCATGAACCTTTGGCATCTGCCCACCGACCAGCCGATTTCCAACGCGGTTTATCGTCAACACCTGGCCGCCGCCTGCGCCACGCAAATCGTTGCGCTGCTCAATGGTGGGCAGCAAGGCACCGCGGGCTTTGTAAAAGGGGGCACCCTCAAGGGCGTGTTGCCGTCAGACATCGCCATCCTCGTGCGCGACGGCAAGGAAGCCCAAGCCGTACGTGCCGAACTGGCCAGCCGTGGCGTGCGCAGTGTGTACCTGTCGGATAAAGACTCGGTGTTTGCCGCCCAGGAAGCCCATGACCTGTTGGCCTGGTTGAAGGCTTGCGCGGAACCGGATGTCGAACGCCCGCTGCGTGCCGCCTTGGCCTGCGTCACCCTGAACCTGTCCCTGTCGGAGCTGGAGCGTCTGAATCAGGACGAATTGGCGTGGGAATCGCGGGTGATGCAGTTCCGTGGCTACCGTGCCATCTGGCGTACCCAAGGCGTGTTGCCGATGCTGCGTCGCCTGCTCCACGACTTCAAGCTGCCGCAAACCCTCATCGCCCGCAGTGATGGCGAGCGTGTGCTGACCAACCTGTTGCACCTCAGTGAATTGTTGCAACAGGCCGCCTCGGAACTGGATGGCGAGCAGGCGTTGATCCGTCATTTGGCCGAGCATCTGGCGCTGTCGGGGCAGGCCGGTGAAGAGCAGATCCTGCGCCTGGAAAGCGACGAGCAACTGGTCAAAGTGGTGACCATCCACAAATCCAAGGGCCTGGAATACGACTTGGTGTTCCTGCCGTTCATCTGTTCGGCCAAGCCCGTGGATGGCAGTCGCTTGCCGTTGCATTACCACGATGAACACGGCAAGTCCCACGTCAGCCTGCGACCCACGGCCGAGTTGATCGCCCAAGCCGACGATGAGCGCCTGGCCGAAGACCTGCGTTTGTTGTACGTGGCCTTGACCCGCGCCAAACACGCCTGCTGGCTGGGCGTCGCCGACCTCAAGCGCGGCAATAACAGCAGCTCGGTCTTGCACCTGTCGGCATTGGGCTATTTGCTCGGTGCCGGCGCGTCGTTGGGCGAATCAGCGGAGCTGGCGCGCTGGTTGCTGGACTTGCAGCAAGGCTGCGCGGCCATCGGTTATGACCTTGTGCCGGACGCCCAAGACATCTTGTTCCACCCGCCGCGCAACCAAGCGACCCTGCTCGCGCCGTTGCTGCCTGCACGCAAGGCCGCAGAAAACTGGTGGATTGCCTCCTACAGCGCCTTGCGCATTGGCGACAGCATGAGCGCCGCCAACCTCGAAGCCCCCGAAAGCCCACAGGCCCAGAAGCTGTTCGATGACGAACGCCTCGACCCCGATGCCCCTCGGGAAACGGTCGCGTCCGGCGGGGATATTCACCGTTTCCCACGCGGTCCCAACCCGGGCACCTTCCTTCACGGCTTGTTGGAATGGGCCGGTGAAGAAGGTTTCAACGTGACCCCGGAGGCGATCGAAAAAGCCGTGGGCGCACGCTGTAACCGCCGCAACTGGGAAGGCTGGATCGTCACCCTCAGCGGCTGGCTGGAGCACCTGCTGCACGCGCCACTGCCCCTGTACAACGAGCGCTTCACCCTCAGTGGCCTGCAGCAGTACCAGATCGAGATGGAATTCTGGTTTGCCAGTCACACCGTCGACGTACTCGCCCTCGACAAACTGGTGTGCCAGCACACCCATGGCGGCGTGTCCCGTGTGGCCGCCGAACCGGTGCTGCTCAACGGCATGTTCAAAGGCTTTATCGACCTGACGTTCGAGCGCGATGGCCGTTACTACGTGGCCGACTACAAATCCAATTGGCTCGGCCCTGACGACTCGGCCTACACCCAGGACGCCATGGAGCACTCGATCCTCGAGCATCGGTACGACCTGCAATACGTACTTTACCTGCTGGCCCTGCACCGCCAACTCAAGGCGCGCCTGCCGCATTACGATTATGACCAGCACGTCGGCGGTGCCCTGTACCTGTTCCTGCGCGGTAGCCAGTCGGTGAGCCAGGGCGCGTATTTCACCCGACCGCCTCGTGAGTTGATCGAGAGCCTGGACCTGTTGTTCCAGGGCAAGCCCATCCCACCCAAGGTTGAGCCCGCCTGGGAACAAGGAGTGCTCTTATGAGCCTGTCGCCGTTACCGCTGGAGGCGCTTTTGCCCCTCGATCGTGCTGCCGACCTGCTGCAGTTGCTTGCACGTTGGGTCGAGCGGGGTTGGCTGCGGGCCTTGGACAAAGCCTTCGTCGGCTTCCTGTACGAGCTGGACCCAAAGGCCGATCCCCTGGTGCTGCTGGCGGCGGCCTTGACCAGCCATCAACTGGGCCATGGCCACGTCTGCCTGGATGTGTTCGAAACCCTCAAGGCGCCGGATTTCGCCCTGTCATTGCCGCCCGAGGGCGACCTGCACACCGACGCCATGCTGCTACCCTCACAGTTGCTGCACGGCCTGGATGGTGCGCATTGGTGCCATGCCCTGGCTTCAAGCCCGTTGGTTGCGCTGGCCGTCGATGGCAGCGAGGAGGCTCGTAGCCGCCCGTTGGTGTTGTCCGGCAAGCGCCTGTACCTGCGCCGCTACTGGGCCTACGAGCGGCGTATCGACCGCGCCCTGCGCCTGCGCCTTGCCAGCGTGGAAGACACCGCCGCCGATCTGCCGCAACGGCTCAATCGCCTGTTCGACCAACCGGCGCCCGATGGGGTGATTGACTGGCAAAAGCTCGCCTGCGCCCTGGCGACCCGCGGCGCCTTCAGCATCGTCACCGGCGGCCCCGGTACCGGTAAAACCACCACCGTGGTGCGCCTGCTCGCGCTGTTGCAGGCGCCCGCCGTGGAGTCCGGCAGCCCGTTGCGCATTCGTCTGGCTGCGCCCACCGGTAAAGCCGCTGCGCGCCTGACCGAATCCATCAGTCAGCAAGTGCTGTCACTGACAGTGCCCGACAACGTGCGGGAAAAAATCCCGACCCAGGTCACCACAGTCCACCGCTTGTTGGGCAGCCGTCCGGGTACCCGGCACTTCCGTCATCACTTGGGCAACCCGTTGCCCTTGGATGTGCTGGTGGTGGACGAAGCCTCGATGATCGACCTGGAAATGATGGCCAACCTGCTCGACGCCCTGCCGCCCCATGCACGCCTGGTATTGCTGGGCGACAAGGACCAACTGGCCTCGGTAGAAGCGGGGGCCGTACTCGGCGACTTGTGCCGCGATGCCGAAGCCGGCTGGTACAGCCCGCAGACTCGCCACTGGCTACAAGCCGTCAGCGGTGAAGACCTCAGTTGCAGCGGCTTGCAAGAAGACCTCGATGGTAGCCATCCCCTGGCCCAGCAAGTGGTGATGCTGCGCTATTCGCGCCGCTTCGGTGAGGGCAGCGGTATTGGCCAACTGGCGCGTTGGGTCAACCAGCAAAACGCCGAAGAGGCCCGCCAGCTGCTAGCCGCAGGCCGTCACGACGACCTGTTCTGCGTCAGCCTCAAGGGCGAGCATGACCACGCCCTTGAGCGCCTGGTACTGGACGGGCAGGGCGATGGCGCCCAAGGTTATCGCTACTACCTGAACCTGCTGCAATCGGCACGCCCCTCTGCGGACACACCGCGTGACGATCCAGCCTGGACCGATTGGGCGCAACAGTTGCTGCAAGCCTTCGACGCGTTTCAACTGCTTTGCGCCGTGCGGAAGGGCCCGTGGGGCGTCGAAGGGCTCAACCTGCGCATCACTGCGGCGTTGCGCAAGGTACGTCTGATCGAGGGTGACGAGCAGTGGTACGAAGGCCGCCCCGTGCTGATGACCCGCAACGATTACGGCCTGGGCCTGATGAACGGCGACATCGGCATCGCGCTGAAATTGCCCGAAAGCGACGGCGGCCCCCACGTCCTGCGGGTGGCCTTTCCACGTAACGATGGCCAGGGCGGCGTGCGCTTTGTATTGCCCAGCCGCTTGAATGATGTGGAAACCGTGTACGCCATGACCGTGCACAAATCCCAGGGCTCGGAGTTCACTCACACCGCGCTGATCCTGCCGGATGCCCTCAACCCGGTGCTGACCAAAGAGCTTATCTATACCGGTATTACCCGCGCCAAGCGTTGGTTCAGCCTGGTTGAGCCGCGCGGCGGCGTGTTTGAGGAAGCGGTGCGGCGCAAGGTCAAACGTCTGAGCGGATTGATGTTGGAGTTGGACCTTCCGTCTGAAAAAAATGACTGGTAGGTCAGGCGATATTTCTTATTCAGACGTCTGATTTTTCTGAAAAAATAGCGAACCCCTCGAATGCTGTGCTTCGTGGGGATGTCCGCCGCTGTGCTATCGTTGCGGCATCATCCTGAAAACACTTGAGAGTATCGCTGCATGAACGTGGCTGTCTCGCCCAAAGCGCGCAGTTTGAGTTGGAGACGCCTGTTACTGGTGACGGTGCTGTGCCTGCTTGCGCCGCGCCTATTTGCGCAGACGCCCAGCCTGGCCGAGCACCGTGCGCAGGCGGTCACCCAAGTGGTGCTCGGTATCCTCAGCTACGCCCGTTGGCCGGTTGAGCCTGCGCAATTGCGGCTGTGCATTGTCGGGCCGACTCAGTACACCGATGATCTGGTCAAAGGCACTACCCAGGCCACCGGTCGTCCGGTGCGGGTGCGGCGCCTGCTGGTCGATCATCCGGATATCGTCAATGCCTGTGATGCCGTCTACATCGGCAAAATCACCCCCGACGAACGCAACCGCCTGTTTACCTCATTGATCGGCCATCCCGTACTCAGCATCAGCGAAGGGGGCGACCAATGCACGGTGGGCAGCCTGTTCTGCCTGCGCGTCAGCGATGAGCAGGTGTCGTTCGAGGTCAATCTGGATTCCGTCGCCCGTAGCGGCGTGCGCATCCATCCCAGTGTGTTGCAGTTGTCCCGTCGTCGAGCGCCTGGCTCATGAGTCGCGATAAAGTGCGGCCGACCCTGCGCTCGGTAATTGCCCGCGGGCATATGATCCTGGCGCTGGTAGCAGTGACCCTGGCCAGTGTGTCCCTGACCCTGCTGGGCGTACTTGCCCTGCGGGTTTACGCCGAGCACAACCTGCACCTGATCGCCCGCTCGATCAACTACACCGTGGAAGCAGCCGTGGTGTTCAACGACAGTGCGGCGGCCACCGAAGCCCTGAGCCTGATTGCCTCTACCGAAGAAGTGGCCCAGGCAGAAGTATTCGATATCAACGGCAAGCTGCTGGCGCGCTGGGTTCGCCCGGAAACCGGCATGTTGTCGCGGGTCGAGTTGCAAATAGCGCACGCCCTGCTCGAACAGCCCATCAGCCAGCCGATCCTGCGCCAGGGGCAAACCGTCGGTAGCATCCATCTGGTCGGCCACGGTGGCAGCCTGTTGCGCTTCTTGCTCAGTGGCTTGGTCGGGATTCTGATCTGCACCGCCCTCAGCGCCTGGGTGGCGTTGCATCTGTCGCGGCGTCTGTTAAATGGTATCACCGTGCCACTGCAGCGCCTGGCGACTGTTGCCCACGCCGCCCGCAGCGAGCGAGACTTCGACCGCCGCGTACCCTCGGCGCAGATCGCCGAACTCGACAGCCTGGGCAGCGACTTCAACGCCCTGCTCGGCGAGATGGAGGCCTGGCAGAGCCACTTGCAAAGCGAAAACGAAACCCTGGCCCACCAGGCCAGCCACGACAGCCTCACCGGCCTGCCCAACCGCGCGTTCTTCGAAGGCCGGCTGATCCGTGCCTTGCGCAGCGCGGCCAAGGTCAACGAGCGGGTGGCGGTGCTGTTCCTCGATAGCGACCGCTTCAAAGACATCAACGACAGCTTCGGTCACGCCGCTGGCGATGCCGTGCTGGTGGCCGTTGCCGACCGCGTGCGGGCGCAACTGCGCGAGGACGACCTGGTGGCGCGCCTGGGCGGTGATGAATTCGCGGTATTGCTGGCGCCCCTGCACAAGGCCGAAGACGCCCAGCGTATCGCCGACAAAATCATTGCCAGCATGGACATGCCGATTCCACTGCCTGGAGACACTCAGGTGTTGACCTCCCTCAGTATCGGCATTGCGATTTATCCCGAGCATGGTGCCACGCCAGGGACCTTGCTCAACGCTGCCGACGCGGCGATGTACCAGGCCAAACGATTGTCTTCGGGCGGCCAGCAAACGGCGGAGTCGGAGCACCCCGTCGCCAACGTTCAACACAGGAGTTGATTCCCTTGTTCGCTAACACACGCGTTTTATTTATTTCTTTGCTCGTCGCCTGCCTGGCCCTCAGCGGCTGCCAGACGCCACCCAAAGGCCTGACCCCGGCGCAAGTCGCCGTGCTCAAGCAACAAGGCTTTGAGCTGACCGATGAAGGCTGGGCCTTCGGCCTGTCCGGCAAAGTGCTGTTTGGCAGCGACGTCGAAACCCTCAACAAACCCAGCACCGACATCGTCGAACGCATCGGCCAGGCCCTGGTAGGCGCGGGTATCGAGCGTGTGCGTGTCGACGGCCACACCGACGCCTCGGGCAAAGAGCCCTACAACGTGGCCCTGTCCCTGCGCCGCGCCAAAAGCGTGGGCAAGGTGCTGACCCGCGTGGGCATGAAAGAAGAAAACATCCAACTGCGCGGCCTGGGCAGCAGCGAGCCGGTAGCGCCGAATACGACCACAGCAGGCCGCACCGAGAATCGCCGGGTGTCGATCGTAGTGATCGCAGACTAAGCGGGTTCACCTTTCCCAAGCTGAAATGCAATCCAATGTGGGAGGGGGCAAGCCCCTCTCACAGTTGTTCTGCGATGTGCTAGCAAGAATGTTCGCTCAACAGCTCGGTGTCATCGCCTGCGTCAAGTCATCCACCACGGCCTTGCCCCTCTCATACAGATAATGCGCGGCCCATGCGTATTGGTCGCCGCGAAAACCTACCAACGACCATTAGGAGTTTTCTCTGTAGGAAAGACCTGTCATGACGAATTTTAATGGCTGGGCTGATGAAGTTTCGCTTTTTCGCAAATGGTGGGCTTAGTTAAATGGACGCTATAAGTAACTACCGTAAAGGATTGCGATGACTATAAATGTCAGTCATTTTCGCCAGGAAGTATCTAAAGTCAGGCTTTCAAAAGATGCATTTGCTGAGCTATTGACGATAAGAGAGTTATTCGAGACGGTAAGTCAAGGTGTTAGATTCGATACCAAGGTCGCCTGCATTAATCCTTTACAGTCAAGCGTGCTGAGAGAGGAGCTGAATAGAATACGAAATATGATCGATCATGAAAGTCACGTCTTGATTCTCGATGGCTTTAAGGTGGATAAACTTTCAACGTTCAAATCTCTGGTGTGGACATTCGGTTCCTTACTCGGTGTCCCAATGGTACAGAATCATCTTGGTCATAAAGTGATTGAGGTTTATGACCGAGGTGGCAAAAGCATTGAGGAAGGTGCGAGATACCATCAGACCCGTCAAGGCGCCTATGTACATAACGATGGTGTGAGCGACCCGTTGCCTATCGATTACTTGATCCTGGCCTGTGGACAGAAAGCACTTTTAGGAGGTGAGAGCATTCTCATCGATGCAAGCGCGGTATACGCCGAGCTGATGGCGTTCCCAGAAGTATTGGAAGCGCTCAAATGCGACTTCTTTTTTGAGAATCGCGGCATGTCAGAGGATGAAAAACTGTTTAAAGCCCCCATCCTCAGCTTTTCCAGTGAAGGTATTCCACTGATCAGATACTTTCGAGTCTACATTGAGTCAGCTCACCTTAAGGCAGGAGTGCCTTTAACAGCAGCTCAAACTCAGGCACTGGACTTTCTGGATACCGTTCTCGATCAGTCATCGGTTCAGCATCGAGTACTGCTGGAGCCAGGGCAAGTGCTTATTTCAGCCGATAACAAGTTTCTGCATACGCGCACGCACTTCATTGATATGAACGCTCCACGTTCCGAGATCAATGATGCTGAGTCTTTGAGTGGTCTCAATCGTTATATGCTACGGCTGTGGTTACGCAAACGATGATGCATCGGTATTCATAACGTAAGTCCTCCCATATCCGCCATAAGCCGAGCCCCATGGACAACTCCGATATCGCGATCACGTTGGTCTTGATTTCTGCCTTTATGCACGCCACTTGGAATGCCGTAGTTCGCGCCGGTAGCAGTCGCTTCATGACCTTGGCCATGGTCGACGGCACCGCGCTAGTGATATGTCTGCTGGCGTTGCCGTTTGTAAGTGTGCCTAGCCTGGAGGTATGGGGCTATATACTCGTCTCTGTGGTGCTCAATACGGTCTACCGGCTATTTTTGATTAAAGCGTACGAAACGGGTGACTTCGGTCAGGTTTACCCGGTGATGCGTGGGGTGCCGCCCGTATTGGTCGTGCTGTTTTCTTACTTTCTGCTGCATGAACAGTTGTCCTCCCAGGCGTTGACGGGAGTGTTGCTGATTTGTGCGGGGATTATCAGCTTGACCTTTGTGCGCAGGATGACGGCGCAGATGTTCAAGCCGATCCTGATGGCGGTGTGCGCCGGTGCGTTTATTGCGTCTTACACGGTGGTGGATGCTAAAGGTGTAAGAGCCAGTGAGACGGTGCTGCAGTACATTATTTACCTGACAGTATTCCAAAGTATCCCGATCCCGATGCTGGCGTTTTCCAAAGAACGTTCAACCTTGGCTCGTGCGATACGTGGGCACTGGCGAGTTGGGCTATTAGGCGGTGTTTTTTACCTGGCGTCTTACGGATTGGTGTTGTTTGCCTTGTCGCTGGACGCGGTGGCCAAGGTCTCAGCTCTGCGGGAAACCAGTGTTATTATCGGCGCCATTATTGCAGCGCTGTTCTTTCACGAACGGTTCGGTTGGCGACGGATGCTTTCGGCGTTCGTCATTGTTTGCGGGATCATTTTGATCAAAGTGAGCACCTGATGGCCCAGCGTCCGCCCCCCACACCTATGCTTCAGGCGTTCGTCAGCGCAGCGCAAACCGGTAGTTTCGCCCGTGCAGCGTCTGAGCTTAACCTCACCGCCAGTGCCATTAGCCATCAAATCGCGGGCTTGGAGGAATGGTGGGGCGTGTCGTTGTTTGAGCGGCACTCACGCGGCGTCAAGCTGACTGCAGCAGGGCAGGCTCTGTTGCCAGTTACCGATGAGTTTTTCAAGGCACTGGATGGGGTATTGCATTCACTCAATCCCGGTAAGTCCCAACCGTTATACCTATCATGCACGTCTTCCCTCTGTTCGACGTGGCTAATCCCCAGGATGCACGGCTCTCACACGCAGGCTTCATTCAACCTGGATCTGGTGTTGACCAGCGCCGACATGAGCAGCACCAGCCTGGAGGCCCATCAATACGATGTCGCCGTGGTGATGGGGTACGGTGACTATCCGGATCATTATGTCGAACTGTTGATGCGCGACGCCGTATTCCCCGTGTGTTCGCCCGATTTTCTGCGGTTGAAGGGCGGCATTGTTCTGGAGGATGTCGCCCGCTATCCGCTGATTCATCGGGTGGACGATCAGGTATGTCCGGGGTGGGAAAGCTGGTTTGCGTTTCAGGGGCTGGCGCCGCCGCCTTATCACCACGGGCCGAGATTTCCGGATTCGAGCCTGGCGATCAGCCTGGCGGTGAAGGGCGGAGGGATTGCGCTGGGCAGGACTGCGTTGGTGTATGACCAACTGGAAGACGGTGCGTTAGTTGCGTTGAATAGCCCTGTGATGATGTCCCCTGCGGCCTACTACATCATTTGTCGAAACGGGCGTCAGTCGGAGCCGGAGATTGCTCGGCTGATTGAATGGCTCAAGAACAGCGCGGGTGAGTTTTTGCGCGAAGTTCGGCTTCGGCATCCGCAAATTACTGCAGCAGGAGCGGTCTAAATGTAGGAAGCCTCCGTTGCTCCTTTTAGCACCTCACTTCGCAAACCTGATCTCCCGCGTCTGCCCCATTAACAACCCCTGATTCTGCTCCGTCACTTCCCGAATGTAATCCCACAACAACGTAATCCGCTTCAACTTCCTCAAATCCTCCCGGCAATACATCCAGAACTGCCGCGTAATCGCAATCTGATCCCCCAGCACCGGCAGCAAGCGCGGGTCCTGCGCGGCCAGAAAGCACGGCAATATCGCCATCGACCGGCCTTGCTGGGCCGCCACGTACTGTGCGATCACGCTGGTACTGCGCAGGCTGGCGCTGGCGCCGGGCACCACATTGGCCAGGTACAGCAACTCCGAACTGAAGGCCAAATCATCCACATAGCTGATAAACGGATGCTCGGCCAAATCCGCAGGTTTGCGGATTGGCGGGTGTTGGTCGAGGTAGTCCTGGGTCGCATACAACTGCAATTTGTAGTCGCACAGTTTGCAGCACACATACGGCCCGTGTTCAGGGCGCTCCAGGGCGATGACGATGTCGGCTTCGCGCTTGGACAGGCTGATGAAGTGGGGCAGGGGCAGGATATCCACCGAGATCGCAGGATAAGTGTCGACGAAGTGGCTCAGTTGCGGGGTGACGAAGAAGCTGCCGAAGCCTTCGGTGCAGCCCATGCGCACATGGCCGGACAGCGCCACGCCGGACCCGGACACCTGTTCGCAGGCCATGTGCAGCGTGCTTTCAATGGATTCGGCATAACCCAGCAACCGCTGGCCTTCGCTGGTGAGCACGAAGCCGTTGGTCCGGGATTTTTCGAACAGCAGCGTGCCGAGGGACACTTCCAGAGAGCTGATGCGCCGCGACACGGTGGTGTAGTCCACCGCCAGGCGCTTGGCGGCCACGCTGGCCTTGCGGGTGCGGGCAACTTCGAGAAAAAACTTCAGGTCATCCCAGTTCAGGGCGCCCAGGGAGGTGATGTTTTTTTGCATATTGGACCGGCTTTTATGTGCGTTCTTATTAGAGATTTGCACATCTATACTCCAAAAACAGTCCGAACGCCTCATTCTTCAAGGCGATTCAACGCCTTGGTTCTCTGCATAACTACAAGATTCTGGAGACCCCATGAACGCATCTGCCGATATTTCCGTGCAACAGGTCAAGTTGCTGATCAACGGCGAGTGGGTCGAGTCCAAGACCACCGAGTGGCAAGACATCGTCAACCCGGCCACCCAGCAAGTGCTGGCCAAAGTCCCGTTTGCCACCGCCGATGAAGTCAACGCGGCCATCGACGCTGCCCATCAAGCGTTCCAGACCTGGAAACTCACGCCGATCGGCGCGCGCATGCGCATCATGCTTAAGCTGCAAGCCTTGATCCGCGAACATTCCAAGCGCATTGCTGTAGTCCTCAGCGCCGAGCAGGGCAAGACCATTGCCGATGCCGAGGGCGATATTTTTCGTGGCCTGGAAGTGGTGGAGCACGCTTGTTCCATTGGCACCCTGCAAATGGGTGAGTTCGCCGAGAACGTGGCCGGCGGCGTGGACACCTACACCCTGCGCCAGCCTATCGGCGTGTGCGCCGGCATCACCCCGTTCAACTTCCCGGCGATGATTCCGCTGTGGATGTTCCCGATGGCGATTGCCTGCGGTAACACCTTTGTACTCAAGCCTTCCGAGCAAGACCCGTTGTCGACCATGCTGCTGGTGGAGCTGGCGCTGGAAGCCGGTGTGCCAGCCGGCGTGCTCAACGTGGTGCATGGCGGCAAGGACGTGGTGGATGCGCTGTGCACTCACAAAGACATCAAGGCGGTGTCCTTCGTCGGTTCGACGGCTGTGGGCACCCATGTCTACGACCTGGCCGGCAAACACGGCAAGCGTGTGCAGTCGATGATGGGCGCCAAGAATCATGCGGTGGTGCTGCCGGATGCCAACCGTGAGCACACCCTCAATGCCCTGGTCGGTGCCGGTTTCGGCGCGGCGGGCCAGCGTTGCATGGCCACCTCGGTGGTGGTGCTGGTGGGCGCCTCCAAGCAATGGCTGCCGGACCTCAAGGCGCTGACGCAAAAGCTCAAGGTCAATGCCGGCAGTGAAGCCGGCACGGACGTTGGCCCGGTGATTTCCAAGCGCGCCAAGGCACGTATCCTTGAACTGATCGAAAGCGGCGTGAAAGAAGGCGCCAAGCTGGAGCTGGACGGCCGCGACATCCAAGTGCCGGGCTTTGAACAAGGCAACTTTGTCGGCCCGACGCTGTTCTCGGGCGTAACCACAGACATGCGCATCTACACCGAGGAAATCTTCGGCCCGGTGCTGGTGGTACTGGAAGTCGACACACTCGATCAAGCCATCGCCCTGGTCAACGCCAATCCGTTTGGCAACGGTACAGGCCTGTTCACCCAGAGCGGTGCGGCGGCGCGTAAATTCCAAAGCGAAATCGATGTGGGCCAGGTCGGCATCAACATCCCGATTCCGGTGCCAGTGCCGTTCTTCAGCTTCACCGGCTCGCGCGGTTCCAAGCTCGGCGACCTCGGCCCGTACGGCAAGCAAGTGGTGCAGTTCTACACCCAGACCAAAACCGTCACCAGCCGCTGGTTTGATGACGACACGGTCAACGATGGCGTCAACACCACCATCAACCTGCGCTGAACTCGGGAGACGACCATGAAAATTGCATTCATCGGCCTGGGCAATATGGGTGCCCCCATGGCCCGCAACCTGATCAAGGCTGGGCACGCGCTTAACCTGTTCGACCTGAACCAGGCGGTACTCAAGGAACTCGCCGAACTGGGCGGCACCATCAGCCACTCACCGCGTGATGCGGCCCAAGGTGCCGAACTGGTGATTACCATGCTGCCGGCAGCCGCCCATGTGCGCAGCGTGTGGCTCAATGAAGACGGCGTGCTCGCCGGCATCGGCAAAGGCGTGCCGGCGGTGGACTGCAGCACCATCGACCCGCAAACCATCCGTGATGTCGCGGCAGCGGCGGCGAAACAAGGTGTGGCCGTGGCCGATGCACCGGTCTCCGGTGGCACCGGCGGTGCCCAGGCCGGGACGCTGACCTTTATGGTTGGCGCCAACCCGGAACTGTTCGCCACCCTGCAACCGGTGCTGGCGCAAATGGGCCGCAACATCGTGCACTGTGGTGATGTCGGCACTGGGCAAATCGCCAAGATCTGCAACAACCTGCTGCTGGGTATCAGCATGGTCGGCGTCAGTGAAGCCATGGCCCTGGGCGATGCACTTGGCATCGATACACAAGTGCTGGCCGGCATCATCAACAGCTCCACGGGGCGCTGCTGGAGTTCCGATACCTACAATCCTTGGCCAGGCGTGATCGAGACCGCGCCATCATCGCGTGGCTATACCGGTGGTTTTGGTGCCGACCTGATGCTCAAGGACCTGGGCCTTGCGACTGAGGCTGCGCGCCAGGCGCATCAGCCGGTGATTCTCGGCGCAGTGGCCCAGCAGTTATATCAATCGATGAGCCAGCGAGGGGAAGGGGGCAAGGACTTCTCGGCGATCATCAACAGCTATCGCAAGCCCAAATAAATACCTGTGGCGAGGGAGCAAGCTCCCTCGCCACAGGTTTTGCTGGGTCAGGCAAACACAAAATACTTACGCACTGTCTCGACCACTTCCCACGTCCCCTTCATCCCCGGCTCCACCACAAAGATATCCCCAGCGCGCAGATGGATCGGCTCCATGCCTTCAGGCGTGATCACGCAGTAGCCTTCCTGGAAATGGCAGTATTCCCACTTCACGTATTCCACGTACCACTTGCCCGGTGTGCAGATCCAGGTGCCCATGATCTTGCTGCCGTCTTCGCTGGTGTAGGCGTTGAGGTTGACAGTGTGCGGGTCGCCTTCGAGCTTTTCCCATTTGCAGGCATCCAGGACCGGCAGTGGGTGGGTGTCGCGCAGTACGGTGATGGGCTTGGACATGATGACTCCGAGGCAGGGAAGGGAAAGCTCAACCCTAAGGCCTCGGGCGTTGCGCCAGTGGTCTGAACTCGACATTGGGATGCCCAGAAGCGCAGTCACCTGAACACCGCAGTCCCCTGTGGGAGCCGGGCTTGCCCGCGATGACGCTGGCACAACAAGCATCTCCATTGCCTGACACTCCGCTATCGCGGGCAAGCCCGGCTCCCACAGGAGGTCTTGGTGTATCTGAGCGACAGATCTGTGCATCAAACCGCTGTTTCCTCGCAGTAACTGCGAAATATTTCCCGTGGCGCGCCAGAATTCGCAAGAAAATTCAGAGCTGGCCCTCGTATCATTCACCTCAGTACCCCGTGAGAGCCTTGCAATGAACCCAATAAAAACGTGGTGGGATATCAGCCCGCCCTTGAGCACGGCCACCCCGACCTGGCCGGGCGATACACCGTTTCAGGAAGAGCGTGTGTGGCAGTTCGGCCCGGAGTGCCCGGTGAATGTGGGGCGCGTAACCCTGTCGCCGCACACCGGCGCCCATGTGGATGCGCCGCTGCATTACAGCGCTGATGGCGCGCCGATTGGCGAGGTATCGCTAGATGTGTACATGGGCCCGTGCCGGGTATTGCATTGCCTGGGCAGCGGCGCCCTGGTGCAGCCGCATCAGTTGCAAGGGCGTGTGGATAACCTGCCCGAGCGCGTGCTGCTGCGCACTTATCCACAAGCGCCACTCACCGACTGGGATTCGAACTTCACCGCCATCGCCCCCCAGACCATTGAGCTACTGGCCAGCCTGGGTGTGCGCCTGATCGGTATCGACACGCCGTCTCTGGACCCGCAACAGTCCAAGACCATGGATTCGCACAACGTCGTGGCGCGCCATGGCATGGCGATCCTCGAAGGCATCGTGCTCGATGACGTACCGGAGGGCGACTATGAACTGATCGCGTTGCCGCTGCGCTTCGCCA
The DNA here is from genome assembly GCF_021609545.1 of Pseudomonas sp. PA-1-6B. Lineage (NCBI taxonomy): Bacteria > Pseudomonadati > Pseudomonadota > Gammaproteobacteria > Pseudomonadales > Pseudomonadaceae > Pseudomonas > Pseudomonas sp. PA-1-6B. The sequence continues at coordinate 53,351 of NZ_WJZM01000030.1, read as the reverse complement.
ACCTGGACGCGAGCCCCGTGCGCGCCATTCTCCGCCCGCTCAAGGAGCCCACGCGATGAGCCAATGTCCTTTTTCAGCTGATTACCAACCGCCGGAAGAATGGCATAACGCCGAATTGAATTTCTCCGAGTCCATGAGCTATGGCGACTATCTGGACCTGGGCAAAGTCCTCAGCGCCCAGCACCCGCTGTCGCCAGACCACAACGAAATGCTCTTCATCATCCAGCACCAGACCTCTGAGCTGTGGATGAAACTGATGCTTCACGAACTCAAGGCCGCCCGCGAACATGTGCGCCTGGGTGAGCTGCCGCCGGCGTTCAAGATGCTGGCGCGGGTGTCGCGGATCTTCGATCAACTGGTGCACGCCTGGGCGGTGCTGGCGACCATGACGCCATCAGAGTACAAGGCAATTCGCCCGTTCCTGGGGCAGTCGTCGGGGTTCCAGTCGTTCCAGTACCGCGAGATAGAATTCATCCTCGGCAACAAAAGCCCGGCGCTGCTGCGGCCCCATGCCCATCGCCCGGAGTTGCTGCAGCAATTGCAGGTGGCGATTGCCACGCCGTCGCTGTATGACGAGGCCGTAAACCTGATGATCAAGGCGGGGTTGGCGATTGATCCCAAACGCGCCGAGCGCGACCCGACCGCAGCCACGGTGCACGATGAATCGGTGGAAGCGGCCTGGCGCGAGGTGTATCGCGACCCGAGCCGTTACTGGGATTTGTATCAGTTGGCCGAGAAGTTTATCGACCTGGAGGACTCGTTCCGCCAATGGCGCTTTCGCCATGTGACCACGGTGGAGCGCATCATCGGTTTCCAGCCGGGTACCGGCGGTACTGAAGGCGTGGGGTATTTGCGCAAGATGCTCGACACGGTGCTGTTCCCTGAACTGTGGCGAGTACGTTCCACCCTCTAAACAAAAAGCCCCGGATTACCGGGGCTTTTTCTATGTGAAATACACTCAACTGTGGGAGCTGGCTTGCCTGCGATGGCGGTGTATCAGTCGGCCACCCGTTGGCTGACACACCGCCATCGCGGGCAAGCCCGGCTCCCACAGAGGTTACTGGGTGACCGCAACTCTCGCGTTTCTGATCCGAAACCGATAGGCAACGTAGATAATCCCCACCCATACCGGCATCGCATACACCGACTCACGAATTCCCGGAATCGCCAGCATCACCCCGATGATCATCACCATGAACGCCAGGCACAGGTAGTTGCTGAACGGGAACCAGAAGGTCTTGAACGACGGCGTCACGCCTTGCTCGCCCATGGCCTTGCGGAACTTGATGTGGGTCAGGCTGATCAGCGCCCAGTTGATCATCAACGAAGCAACCACCAAGGCAAACAGCAACTCCAGCGCACTGTGCGGCGCGACGTAGTTGACCACCACGCACAGCATCGTCACCAACGCCGAAATCGCCAACGCCCGCAGCGGCACGCCTTGCTTGTTGAGCTTCATCAGCGCCTTGGGCGCGTCACCTTGCTCGGCCAGGCCGAACAGCATGCGGCTGTTGCAGTACACGCCGCTGTTGTACACCGACAACGCCGCGGTCAGCACCACGAAGTTGAGGATGTGGGCGGCGGTGTCGTTGCCGATCAGCGAGAAGATCTGCACAAACGGGCTACCGCTGTAGGCATCGCCTGACGCGCCGAGGGTTTGCAGCAGTTGATCCCACGGGTACAGCGACAACAGCACGGTCAGCGCACCGACATAGAAAATCAGGATGCGGTACACCACCTGATTGATTGCCTTGGGGATCACCTTGCGCGGTTCGCTGGCTTCGGCGGCGGTGATGCCGACCAGTTCCAGGCCACCGAACGAGAACATGATAAAGGCCATCGACATCAACAGCCCCATGCCGCCATTGGGGAAGAACCCACCATGGCTCCACAGGTTGCTGACCGAGGCTTGCGGGCCGCCGGTGCCGCTGAACAGCAGATAGCAGCCGAGCACGATCATGCCGACAATCGCCACCACCTTGATGATCGCAAACCAGAATTCGGCTTCACCGAAGAACTTCACGTTCAGGGTGTTGATCAGGTTCACCGCGACGAAGAACACCAGCGCGCTGACCCAGGTTGGGATCTCTGGCCACCAGAACTGGATGTACTTGCCCACCGCCGTCAACTCGGCCATGCCCACCAGCACGTAGAGCACCCAGTAGTTCCAGCCCGCCAGGAAACCTGCGTAACCGCCCCAGTATTTATGTGCGAAGTGGCTGAAGGAACCGGCCACCGGCTCTTCGACGATCATCTCGCCGAGCTGGCGCATGATCAGGAACGCGATAAACCCGGCCACCGCATAGCCCAGGATCATCGACGGCCCCGCCGACTTGAGTACCCCGGCCGAGCCGAGGAACAAGCCTGTACCAATCGCACCTCCCAAGGCGATCAGCTGAATGTGCCGGTTCTTCAGGCCTCGCTTGAGGCCCACCGGGTTAACCATGTCATCCGCCATTAACATTCCCTTCTACTTGTTTTTCTCAAGGGTGATTGCACGCCGCATCGGCCCCTCAGAACTGCTGAGGGTCAGATATTACTCTGCGTAAACTTTTCGTAATACAGCTGAACGCCATCAAGTGCCTGATCCACCAGCCATTGCTGGATGGATTCGACCATCGGAGGGGGGCCGCACACGTACATATCCGCCGATCTGTCCCGCAGTTCGGCCAGGTCGAAATGCTCGGTGAGGTAGCCGCGTTTGCCCGTCCACTCGGCTGAGGCGTCGCTCAGCACTTCGGTGTAGCGAAAGTTCGGGATTTTTGCCGCGTAGGCGTGGATACGCGCCGCTTCACATAAATCTTCGGCGCCGCGCACGCCGTAGTACAGGTGCACAGGTTGTGTGCAGCCGTTGACGGCCAGCTCATCAAGCATGCCCAACAACGCCGACAACCCGGTGCCGCCCGCCACCAGTACCAGCGGTTGGGTGACGTGCCGCAGATAAAACGCACCCAAGGGCGCTTCCATCAGCATTTCATCACCTACCTGGCAGCGTTCACGCAGGTAGTTGCTCATGACTCCATCGGGCAGCAGGCGTACCAGGAACTGCAACTGATTACCCGGCCGGTTGGCGAAGGAGTAGGAGCGCCAGCTATCGGTGCCGGGCACCGACAGACGCGCATATTGGCCCGGCAAAAAATCCAGTGGCTGGTCCAGTTGCACCTGCAAGATGGCGGTGCTGGTCGAGACCTGCTGCACCGCGCTCACCGTGCCGCGTACCTGCACGGGCCCGGGGGCGTTGCACAGGCTCGAATCGAAGTCGAAATAAAAGGTGGCGTCGGACTTCACCCGGGTCTGACAACTGAGCATCTTGCGCTGTTGCAGGTCGAGGCTGGAGAGCGCTTCCTCGTCGACGTAGTCCTGGCTGTACTCACCGGATTCGCAACGCCCCTGGCAGGTGCCGCACACACCTTCGCGGCAATCGAGCGGGATCTTGATGCCGTTGCGCAGGGCCGCGTCCAACAGGATTTCATGGGCGCCCACCGGGAAGAACAGGGTCTTGCCATCGGCAAAGCTGAAGGCCACTTTGTGATTCATTGATGAAACTCCAAGCGTGCCCCTGTGGCGAGGGAGCTTGCTCCCGCTGGGCTGCGAAGCTGCCCCAAAAAACTGGGAGCGCTGCGCACTCCAGCGGGAGCAAGCTCCCTCGCCACAGGGGGGATGTGCTGGTTTTAAAGGTGATAGAAATCCAGCACCGAGTTGATGGTGTCGTTGAGCAGCAGGGCGTGCTTGCGCATGATCAGCCAGCTGTCGCCCGCAGGCTTGAGGCGGTACGTGGCATGCCCATAGAACTGCTCGGACGTGGCCAGGCGATAGAACAGCGTGTGCCAGTTCAAACGCACCTCCAGCGTACCGTCGGCCTGCTCGGCAATGCGCACGTTGTTGATCAGGTGCAAGGTGCGCGGCATCGGCGTGGCAGAGGCGGCTTTGCCGGTGCGCAGGCGGAACACACGGTCTTCCAGGCCCGAGCGGTTGGCGTAGTAGATCAACGACATCTCGCGCTTGGGGTCTTGGGTGTAGACGTGTTCGGAATCCCATTGCGGCAGGTGGAATTCACTCTGCGGGTCGAACAATTGCACGTAGGCGTCCCAGTCCTGGGCATCGCACAGTTCGGACTTGCGGTAGAAGAACTGCTCGATCTGGTACTGCAATTGCGCATTCATCATTTCACCTCCCGCAGTGTCAGGGCTCGCTGGTCCAAACCCTTGAGCAGGAACTGCTGCCAGTTGCGATGCTGGTTGACGTACAAGCCTTCATGGGTGAATTCGGTGCCGGTCATCGCCGGTTGGATGCCAATGGCCTCACTGTTGGGCGTCGGCCCGGTCTCCCAGCGATGACTGCCCCGTGAGATGTCGCTCCAGCGTTCCAGACGGCCCTGGAAGCCGCGCTGGGCTTCGCGAAACTCCACCAGGTCATCGGGCGTGCCCATGCCCGAAACGTTGAAGAAGTCTTCGAACTGGCGGATCCGGTTTTCGCGATCGGCGTCGGACTCGCCCTTGACCCCCAGGCACTGGCTGATGATCTCGGTCTTGTTCCAGGCCACTGGGCGGATGATGCGCAACTGCGAGCTGATCTGGTCGAGGAAGAACAGGCTGGGGTAGATGTTCAGGTTGCGCAGGCGGTGCATCATCCATTCGGCCTTCTGCTGGCCGTGCTCTTCAATCAGGCGCGGCATGATGATGGCGTAGCCGGAGCGCACGCTGGGGTTGGGCATGTCGCTGAACAGCACGCTGTGGCCGTTGTTGAAGGCGAACCAGCCGTCGTCGGTATCCGCGTCACCGGCGCCGAGCTTGCTGTAGTCCAGCGTGGTGCTGGAACCCGTGCCGTTTTCGGTGTTGACCTGCTGGCGATGCTGCACGGTGGCCACGTAGTTGTAGTGCACGGTGCTGACGTGATAACCGTCCAGGCCGTTTTCGTTTTGCAGCTTCCAGTTGCCGTCGTAGGTGTAGGCGGACTTGCCCGGCAGCACTTCCAGCTCACCGGTGGCCGATTGCGCCACCATCATGTCGAAGAACACTTTGGCGTCGCCCAGGAAATCTTCCAGGCTGTTGGTGCCGTTCACGTCCAGGCTGATAAACACAAAGCCCTTGTAGCTGTCGATGCGCGCTTTTTTCAGGCCGCGGGTGGCCTTGTCGAAACCTTCCGGGTATTCCCCTGGCGCCTTGACTTTCACCAGTCGGCCATCGCTCTTGTAGCACCAGGCGTGGAACGGGCAGGTGAAGGTGGATTGGTTGCCCTTGCCCACGCGGGTGAGGGTAGTGCCGCGATGCTGACAGGCGTTGATCAGCGCGTTGAGCCGGCCTTCGCCGTCACGGGTGATGATCATCGGCTGGCGCCCGGCGCGCATCGTCACGAAGTCGTGGTTATTGGCCAGTTCGCTTTCGTGGCAGGCGTAGATCCAGTTTTTTTCGAAGATCAGCTCCATCTCCAGGTCGAACAGCTCGGGCTCGGTGAACATGTCGCGGGCGATGCGGAACACTTCATCCGCCGGGCGAAAGTCCAGGCAGCTTTCGATAAAGGATTTCCACTGCTCGACGGTTCTTGCACCACTCATGGGAGGCACCTTTTGATAATGGCTAAAACGGGTAAACCATTAAGGCGCTGCGAAGGGGCGGTGGGCTATCCGCTTAATGGGGGAAGATGGGCCGCAAAGTTGGGCAGCAAATACCCAACACGGTGCGGCGCGGTGACGCGATGCGCTACTGTCATTGCAGGTGACGGTCGCAGAAAACCTGAATTTATCCACATAGTCGACGATTGCTATCCACGCGGTTGCAACGGCGCCGACGTGGCTTGGAACTTGCTGTCGAGGTTCAACGACGCGCCGCCAGAGCGCGCAAACGCCTAACCGCCGTGGGTGCACCCTGATGAGTAGCCAGACACGCGATATTCATATTCAACGCTTCGACCTGGAAGGCGCGCGCAGCTGGATGTCCGGCATCTGCGGGCCCCATCGCCTGGCGACGGCCACCCCCGAACGCCTGCGCTTTCACCACAGCGCCAACGTGTTCAAATCCCGCGCCACCACCCTGGGCGTGATCGAGTACGGTACCGATGTGACCATCGACATCGAAGACGCCGAGCACTTCAGCAGCTACAGCTTGAGCCTGCCGTTGGTGGGGGAGCAGGAGTTGAGCAAGAACGGTGAACGTCTCAGTTCCAACCGCGACCAGGGCGTGATCATTTCCCCCAACGAGCATCAGGTGCTGGCGATTTCCGGTGACTGCCGCAAGTTGCAGGTGGTGATCACCCGCGCGGCGATGAGCGAGTCACTGGAAGGTTTGCTGCAACGGCCCATCGATGCACCGCTGCGGTTTGAGTCGGTGATGGATGCTGTGGACGGAGCACCGGCCTCGTGGTGGCGCATGGCGCGATACTTCATCGCCGAACTGGAATGCAGCAGCGAGTTGTACGAGCAGGCGGCGTTTACCCGTGACCTGGAAAGCTCGCTGATCAAGGGGCTGATCCTGGCCCAACCGAATAACTACTCTGAAGAGTTGCGTGAGGTGTTGGGGGTAAAACTGCCGCACTACTTGATCCGTGCGCGGCAATTCATCCACGACAACGCCCGTGAAGTGCTGCATCTGGAAGACCTGGAAGCGGCGGCGGGCGTGTCGCGGTTCAAACTGTTCGATGCGTTTCGCAAGTACTTCGCACTGTCGCCCATGGCGTATCTGAAGAAGCATCGGTTGGGGGCGGTGCGCCAGGAGATTCTGGAGCAGGGCTCAATGCGCACTATTTCTGAAATCGCCTTGGGCTGGGGGTTTACGCACCTGGGGCGGTTTTCGGCGGAATACCGCAAGCTGTTCGATGAGTCGCCCAGCCAGACATTGCAACGCAAGCGCCTGCGCATTACTTGAACTGGATGAAAAGCATTCTGTGGGAGCTGGCTTGCCTGCGATAGCGGTCGGCCGATCAATACGATGCCAACTGTTCCACCACCATCGCAGGCAAGCCAGCTCCCACATGGAATATGGGGCGCCTGGAGAATCTCAGATCAACTCTTCAACCAGTTGCAGGCAATGAGTCAGCCCCGGCGACTGGTCATTCACCCGCCGGCTCAGAATGATCGGCGAAGTCGCAGTGGCCTCCACAATCGGCGTATAGCCAATATCCGCCCGATGCAGCACCTGCACCGACGCCGGCACCAACGTCACCCCCATACCTGCGCCCACCAGGCCAATAGCGGTCTGCAATTCGTTGGTCCACTGCGCCACCTTCAGGCTCAAGCCATGGGCGTCGAACAGCGCGATCACATGGTCGGCATAACTGGGGCGCGGGTTGCCGGGGTAGAGCACAAAGGGTTCGCCGGCCAACTGGGCGAGGGTGGCCGGGGCGCCCAGCAACGGGTGACCACTGGGCAGCACTGCTACCAGGCGGTCCTCCACCAGTACGCGCTGGACGATGGCCGGATCGTCGATGCGAATCCGCCCGAAGCCTACGTCAATGCGGCCAGCCTTGAGCGCTTCGACCTGCTGCAAGGTGGTCATCTCCGACAAACCCAGCTCCAGCTCCAGGGCCTCGTGAGTGCGCAGGCGCCGAATCAATTCCGGCAGCACGCCGTACAAGGTCGACGGCGCAAAGCCGATGCCCAGCCAGGTTTTCTCGCCTTGGCCGATGCGCCGAGTGGTGTCGCAGACCTTGCCCAGTTGTTCGAGCAGCACATTGGCATGCTCATAGAAAAACCGTCCGGCCTCGGTCAGCCGCAAGGGCCGGCTGCGCTCCAGCAGCAGCACCCCGAGTTCGTCCTCCAGTTGCTGGATCTGCCGACTCAAAGGCGGCTGGGCGATATGCAAGCGTTCGGCAGCTCGGGTGAAGTTGAGGGTCTCACCCAGCACCTGGAAATAGCGCAAGTGACGCAGTTCCATATCGACTCCTTTCATACCTTGAGAGTATTGCACGAGACCAATTCTATATTGGAAGCCCGAAAAAATGCGGAACAGAATCGACGCAAATTTATAAAGAACCCAACGGGTATTGCCATGCCGATTTGCACCATCGAGTCGATTGAAACTGTCATCGTCGACCTGCCCACCCTTCGCCCGCACAAGCTGGCGATGCACACGATGCAAAACCAGACCCTCGTCATCATCCGTCTGCGGTGCACCGACGGCATCGAAGGCATCGGCGAAGCCACCACCATCGGCGGCCTGAGCTACGGCAACGAGAGCCCCGACAGCATCAAGGTCAACATCGACCGTCACTTCGCGCCGCTGCTGATCGGCCAGGACGCGAGTAACGTCAACGCGGCGATGTTACGCCTGGAACGTAGTATTCGCGGCAACACCTTCGCCAAATCCGGCATCGAAAGCGCCTTGCTCGACGCCCTAGGCAAACGCCTTGGGCTGCCGGTCAGCGAGCTGCTGGGCGGGCGTGTGCGGGACGCGTTGCCGGTGGCCTGGACCCTGGCCAGCGGTAATACCGAACAGGACATCAACGAGGCCGAGAAGATGCTCGACCTGCGCCGCCACCGTCTCTTCAAATTGAAGATCGGCGCGGGGGAGGTCAACCGCGACCTGGCCCATGTGATCGCGATCAAAAAAGCCCTGGGCGAGCGCGCCAGTGTGCGCGTCGACGTCAACCAGGCCTGGGATGAAGCCGTGGCCCTGCGGGCGTGCAAGGTGCTCGGCGACAACGGTATCGACCTGATCGAACAACCGATCTCACGCAACAACCGTGGCGGCATGGCCCGGCTCAACCTGTCGAGCCCCGTGCCGATCATGGCCGATGAATCTATCGAATGTGTCGAAGACGCCTTCAACCTGGCGCGTGAAGGCTCGGCCACAGTGTTCGCCCTCAAGATCGCCAAGAATGGCGGCCCTCGCGCTGCATTGCGCACGGCGGCGATTGCCGAAGCGGCTGGCATCGGCCTGTACGGCGGCACCATGCTCGAAGGCGGCATTGGCACCCTGGCTTCGGCCCATGCCTTTCTCACGCTGAACACTCTGGCGTGGGGCACCGAATTGTTCGGCCCGCTGTTGCTCACCGAAGACATCCTCACCGAGCCACCGGTGTACCGCGATTTCCAGCTGCACGTTTCCAGCGCGCCGGGCCTGGGCCTGGCGCTCGATGAAGAGCGCCTGGCGTTCTTTCGCCGTGACAAACACTAAGAGGCCTCAGCCATGTTGTTCCACGTAAAAATGACCGTGAACCTGCCCCTCGACATGCACCCCGAGCGCGCCGCCAGCCTCAAGGCCGAGGAGAAAGCCTTGGCTCAGCGCCTGCAAGAGGAGGGCAAATGGCGTCACCTGTGGCGCATCGCCGGGCATTACGCCAACTACAGCGTGTTCGATGTCGACAGCGTGCAGGACCTGCACGACCTGCTGATGCAACTGCCGTTGTTCCCCTACATGGCCATCGAAGTGAACGCGCTGTGCCGCCATCCGTCGTCGATCCATGCGGACGACCGCTGAGCCGGCTTCCACCTATAACTACAAGATGAGGAATGCACCATGTCCATCCGCCTGTCCCAGACTGCCCACGCCCAACAGTTTCTCGAAGAAGCCAGCGGTAACCTCAATGACGCGGGCAACCCGCGCACCAAGGCGCTGATTTACCGGATCCTGCGCGACACCGTGAATATCATCGAAGACCTGGAAGTGACCCCGGAAGAATTCTGGAAGGCGGTCAACTACCTCAATGAGCTGGGCAAAAACCAGGAGGCCGGCCTGCTTGCCGCCGGCTTGGGCCTGGAGCATTACCTGGACCTGTTGATGGACGCCGCCGACGAGCAGGCCGGCAAGTCGGGCGGCACGCCGCGCACCATCGAAGGCCCGTTGTACGTGGCCGGTGCGCCGCTGTCCAAGTACGAGGCACGGCTGGATGACGGCAAGGACGACGCGGTGCCGTTGTTCATGCGCGGGCAAGTACGCGACACCGAGGGCAAGCCGTTGGCAGGGGCGATTGTCGATGTGTGGCAGGCCAACACGGGCGGGACCTATTCGTGGTTCGACCCGGCGCAATCGGAATTCAACCTGCGCCGGCGCATCGAGACCGACGCCCAGGGTAACTACCGTTTTCGCAGCATCGTCCCTTCAGGCTACGGCTGCCCACCGAGCGGGCCGACGCAACAGTTGCTCGACCAACTCGGGCGCCACGGGCAGCGGCCGGCGCATATCCACTTCTTTATCTCGGCGCCTGGGCACCGGCACCTGACCACGCAGATCAACCTGTCGGATGACCCGTACCTGCATGATGACTTCGCCTATGCCACCCGCGATGAACTGATTGCCGAAATTCGCTTCAGCGACGACTCACAACTGGCGCGAGAGTTTGGTGTGCAAGGGCGGTTTGCGCAGATTGATTTTGACTTCGAGTTGCAGGTGGCGGATGCGCCAATAGAACAGCAGCGCATGCAACGAGTGCGTGCTCTGGAAGACTGATCAACTCGGTCAACTGTGGGAGCTGGCTTGCCTGCGATAGCGGTGGAACATTCACCACCGCTATCGCAGGCAAGCCAGCTCCCACATTGGTTTTGGGGTGTTTGTGTTATTTGCGCACGACCAGGTCCAGCACCTCATCCCGGTCTTTGATCTTCTGCAGCACTATCTCCGAGCGGATATCCATCACCCCCGCCGTGCGGTTCAGGTGGTTCACGATAAAGTCCGAAAAGTGCTTGAGGTTGCGCGCCTGCACCCGCAGCACATAGTTGCTGGCGCCGGTGATCACATAGGCGCTCGCCACCTCCGGCCAGCCTTGCACCTTTTTGATGAATGTCTCATGCCAGTCCTCCACATCCTGGCGCAACGACAGGTGCACGATGGCTTCCAGCTCGATCCCCAACTGCTCGGCGTTCAACACCGCGCGGTAACCGCTGATGATTCCCTCGCTCTCCAGCAGGCGCAAACGGCGCAGGCATGCAGACGGCGACAGCGCAACTTTTTCCGCCAGTTCCTGGTTGCTGATGCGGCCATCCTGTTGCAGGAAATGCAGGAGGCGCAGGTCGGTAGCGTCGAGAATCATGCTTGGAAGATATCCGCGTGTTCGGAGGTCAAATTCGAATTTTCTACAGCTTAAATAGCCCTTTGCCCATCACTTTGCACGAAAATTCTCTAAAAGTTCGTTCATTATTTGGTCCAGCCTCCCTTATAAAAACCAGGACGACCCATGACCACTCGAAGCCATTGCCAAGCCCTCGACGCCCAGGACCCGTTGGCCCCCCTGCGTGCCCAATTTGCCTTGCCCGAGGGTGTGATCTACCTCGACGGCAACTCCCTCGGCGCTCGCCCGGTGGCGGCGCTGGAGCGGGCACAACAGGTGATCGCCGAGGAGTGGGGCAATGGCTTGATTCGTAGCTGGAACAGCGCCGGCTGGGCGGATTTGTCCCTGCGCCTGGGCAACCGTCTGGCGCCGTTGATCGGTGCGCGTGAGGGCGAGGTGGTGATCACCGATACCACCTCGATCAACCTGTTCAAAGTGCTCAGCGCCGCCTTGAGTGTGCAGCGCCAACGTACACCTGCGCGCAAGGTCATCGTCAGCGAAGCGAGCAACTTTCCCACCGACTTGTACATCGCCGAAGGCTTGGCCGAACTGCTGCAACAAGGCTATTCCCTGCGCCTGGTGAACAGCCCGGCCGAACTGCCCCAGGCCATCGATGCGGACGTGGCGGTGGTGATGCTCACCCACGTCAACTACAAGACCGGCTACATGTATGACATGGCGGCCCTGACCGCACTGAGCCACGAGTGCGGCGCGCTGAGCATCTGGGACCTGGCGCATTCGGCGGGCGCGGTGCCTGTCGATCTGCACCAGGCCGGCGCGGATTATGCGATTGGCTGCACCTACAAATACCTCAACGGCGGCCCGGGCTCCCAGGCGTTTGTGTGGGTCAACCCGGCATTGGTAGATGTGGTGCGCCAGCCGTTATCCGGATGGTTCGGGCATACCCGGCAGTTCGCCATGGAGTCCACCTACGCCCCCAGCGCCGGCATTGCCCGCTACCTCTGCGGTACGCAGCCGATTACCTCGTTGGCCTTGGTGGAATGTGGCCTGGAGATTTTTGCCCAGACCGACATGGTGCGCCTGCGGACTAAGTCCCTGGCCTTGACTGACCTGTTCATTGCATTGGTCGAAAGCCGCTGCGCCGCCCACGGCCTGGAACTGATCACCCCGCGTGAACACGCCCGGCGCGGCAGCCACGTCAGCTTTGAACACCCCGAAGGTTATGCGGTGATCCAGGCCTTGATCGCCCGAGGCGTGATCGGCGATTACCGTGAGCCGCGGATCATGCGCTTTGGTTTCACGCCGCTGTACACCAGCTTTACCGAAGTGTGGGACGCCGTGGAAATCCTCGGTGAAATTCTCGACAAGCGCACCTGGGACCAGCCGCAATTCAAAGTCCGCAACAGCGTTACTTAAGGGCAACACAGATCAAATGTGGGAGCTGGCGGCCTGCGACAGCGTCGGTGCATTCACTACCGTTATCGCAGGCAAGCCAGCTCCCACCGGTTCAGCGTCAGCCACCATCACAATAATAAAGGGGCACACCCGTGACCACGCCAGACAACGGCTTTGCAGAAATTACCCACCGTGAACTGGGCCTGAGGCGCCAGCTCACTTCCGGCCAGATGAGCATGATCGCCATCGGTGGCGCCATCGGCACCGGGCTGTTCATGGGCAGCGCCTACGCCATCGGTTATGCCGGGCCCAGCGTGCTGGTGAGCTACGCCATCGGTGCGTTGATTACCTTGCTGCTGATGGGCTGCCTGGCGGAGATGACGGTGGCCCATTCCACCTCCGGCTCCTTTGGCGCTTACGCCGAGTTCTACATCAGCCCGTTGGCCGGGTTCCTGGTGCGCTATGCCTACTGGGCGGCGATTGTGCTGGCGGTGGGGGCCGAGGTCACGGCGGTGGCGATGTACATGAAGTACTGGTTCGCCAACGTGCCGGAGTGGGTGTGGATCGTGTCGTTTTCCAGTGTGCTGATCCTGCTCAATGCGATCAGCGTGAAGACCTTCGGCAACTTCGAATACTGGTTCTCGACGATCAAGATCAGCGCCATTGTCGGTTTCATCATCCTGGCGGTGTATGTGGTGTTCGGCTCCGGTAACCCTGACTACGGGGTGCAGAACTACACGGCCCACGACGGCTTTTTCCCCCATGGCTTGAGTGGCATGTGGATCGCGGTGATCGTGTCGATCTTCAGCTACCTCAGTGTCGAGATGATCGCCGTGGCCGCCGGTGAAGCCGCCGACCCGGAGCAGGCAGTGAAGAAAGCCTTCCGCGCTACCATCGTGCGGCTGGTGGTGTTCTACCTGCTGACCCTGGCGCTGATGCTCGCCATCGTACCGTGGAACCAGGCCGGCCAGGCCCAGAGCCCGTTTGTCACAGTGATGCAGACCATCGGCATTCCCGGTGCCACCGGGGTGATGAATTTCGTGATCCTGATCGCGGCGCTGTCGGCCATGAACAGTCAGCTCTACATCACCACGCGCATGATGTTCAGCCTGTCGCGCGCTGGTTTTGCGCCCAAGTCCATGGGCGCGCTGAGCAAGAACGGCATCCCGCTCAACGCATTGCTGCTGTCCAGCTCGGGCATTGCCCTGGCGACGTTGCTCAACGTGGTGTACCCGGAAAGTTCGTTCACCCTGATGATGGCGATCTCGATGTTTGGCGCAATCTTCACCTGGTTCATGATCTTCCTCACTCACCTGTTTTTCCGCCGCTATCGCAAGCGTCATGGCGGGGCGAAGTTGTCGTTCCAGTTGCGCCTGTTTCCCTACAGCACGTTGCTGGGGTTGGTGCTGATGGGGGCGGTGATGATCACCACCTATTTCACCGACGCCTTCAAGATGACACTGGTGTTTGGCGTGCCGTTCCTGCTGATTCTATCGGCTGTGTATTACGGGTTCTTCCGCAAGGGCAGGGCCAAGGCCTCGAACAAAGCCCTGGCATAGCCCGGCAATTGTTCGAACGAGCGTGCGCATAACAGCAGTTTGCGGCAGGCCCACTCCTCTTGCAGGGGGTGGGCCTTGAAACGACGTTCTGATGGCCAGCGCGCCAAGGCGGCCTGAGGCACGATGCCCAGGCCCGCACCGCCGGCGACCATGCGAATCACTCCATCAAAACCGTCGGCGCGAATGCGCGTCTGCAAGCGAAAGCCCGCGTGCAGTGCCTGTTCTTCCAGGTAAACCGCCAACGCGCTGTTGGCCGCCAGGCCCACGTAGTCGTATTGCAAGCTCTCGATAAAACTCGCGCTGGTCAACGGGTGGTCCAGGGGCATGATCAGCACCAGCGGGTCGTCGCGAAACGCCAGGGTCTGCAAGCCGTGGGTGTCTACCGCATCGGAAATAATCCCCAGGTCCGCCGTACCCTGGCGCAAGGCGTGTGTGATGCGCAGGCTGGGCAACTCTTGCAGGTCGATATCGAGGTTGGGGTGCTCGCGCAAAAACTGCGCGAGCAGTTCAGGCAGGTACTCGCTAAGGGCGGTGGTATTGCACAGCAGGCGTACCTGGCCTTTGACGCCATTGGCGTATTCGGCCAGGTCTTGCTGCAGATGGTCGGCCTGCTGCAACAGCAGGCGAGCATGCCGCGCCAGGGCTTTGCCCGCGGGTGTCGGGGTCACGCCACGGCGGCCGCGCTCGAGAAACGCGATGCCCAGTGAAGACTCCATGGCTCGGATGCGTGCGCTGGCGGCAGCCAGGGACAGGTGGCTGCGGGCCGCGCCGGCGGTGATATTGCCGGTGTCCAGGATGTGCAGGTAGAGGCGCAGGTCGATGAGGTCAAAGTGCATGGCTGCAGGTTTCCGGTGACTGGGCGGGCCTCATCGCAGGCAAGCCAGCTCCCACACTTGAATGTATTCACAATTCCAAATGTGGGAGCTGGCTTGCCTGCGATAGCGTCATCAGCCTCACACAAAACAAGAGGCTACCTCAGTATATGGCGAATTTTCAGCCACTCTCCAGCCCTGCACAATCGGTGCATGAATACCTTCCTCGCGTTCTACCAAAACCTCGGCCCCGCCCTGACCGCGCTGGTCATCATCACCTTCCTGCTGGCCGGTACGGTCAAGGGCGTCATCGGCCTGGGCTTGCCCACTGTAGCCATGGGCATGCTTGGCCTGGCTATGCTTCCGGCGCAGGCTGCGGTATTGCTGATCATTCCTTCGACGGTGACCAACCTCTGGCAACTGTCCTTTGGCGGGCACTTGGGTGTCTTGCTCAAACGCCTGTGGCCGATGCTGTTGCTGATCTTCCTCGGCACCGGGCTGGGCACCTTGTGGCTGGGCATGGGTAGCGGACCTTGGGTGGTGCGTGCCCTGGGTGCGGCTTTACTGGTGTATGCGCTGAGCGGGTTATTCCTGCCGACCTTCAAGGTCGCGCCCCGAACCGAGCGCTGGCTGGGCCCCTTGTGCGGGGTGATCACCGGCATTATTACCTCGGCCACCGGTGTCTTCGTGATCCCGGCGGTGCCGTACCTGCAAGCGCTGGGCTTGAGCCGTGATCAGTTGGTGCAGGCGCTGGGGCTGTCGTTCACCGTGTCGACACTGGCGCTGGCCGCCGGGCTGGCCTGGCGCGGGGCTCTGGGCGGCGGTGAAATGGGCGCGTCATTGCTGGCGTTGGTGCCGGCATTGCTGGGGATGTGGCTGGGTCAGGTGGTGCGCCGACGCATTAGTGCGCTGTGGTTCAAACGTGGATTTTTTACCGGCATGGCGTTGCTGGGAGGCCATTTGTTGCTGGCTGGTTAATAATGAGCGGGCACGTGTCAGCCGATAAATGAAGGACCGCCCGTGAAAGCCCGTTCCGATGAGCTACAGATCTTCGTCAGCGTGATTGAATGCGGCTCGATTTCGGCCGCCGCCGAAAAAGTCGGGCAAACGCCATCGGCAGTCAGCCGCACCTTGTCGCGCCTGGAAGCCAAACTCGACACCACCTTGATCAACCGCACCACGCGGCGCATGGACCTGACCGAGGAGGGCAAGTACTTCTTCGAGCAGGCCAAGCTGATCCTGGCGCAGATGGATGAGCTGGAAGAGCGCCTGTCATCGCGCCAGAAAAAACCGGCCGGCCGCCTGCGTATCAATGCCGCCGTGCCGTTCATGTTGCATGGGGTCGTGCCGTACATCGCCGAATTTCGCAGCCTCTACCCGGATATCCAGTTGGAGCTCAACAGCGATGATTTGATCATCGACCTGCTGGAGCAAAGCACCGACATCGCCATTCGCATCGGCGCCCTTGCCGACTCGACCCTGCATGCGCGTTTCCTGGGCAGCACGCCGCTGCATGTCCTGGCCAGCCCCGGCTACCTCAAGCAATACGGCACGCCGACGACCGTTGCCGAGTTGGCTGATCACACCTTGCTGGGCTTCACCCACACCGAGACCCTTAACCACTGGCCGCTGCGTCACGGCGAAGGTGACCGCTGGCTGATTCAGCCCAGCGTCAGCGCCTCCAGTGGCGAAACCGTGCGTCAGTTAGCGCTGCAGGGGCAGGGCATTTGTTGCCTGTCGAATTTCATGACCGTCGCTGACATCGACGCCGGCCGCCTGGTGCCCATGTTGGAGGTGTTCAACAGCGGTTATCGCCAGCCGATCCACGCGGTGTTCTATCGCAACTCGCAATTGGCGCTACGCATCCAGTGCTTCCTGGACTTTATTCAGGCCAAGCTGGCGCGGTATGCGCGCTGATTCGTGACCTGAGCGCAAGAGTGAATTGGGCCGCACGGGCTTATTTGGCAGCCGTGGGGGCTGGATACTGGACGCATCACTTACCCAGTCAGGAGCAACCTCCATGAATGTATTCGTTACCGGTGCAGCAGGGTTTATCGGCGGTTCGATCGCCACCGGCCTGGTCAACGCCGGCCATCACGTCACCGGCCTCGTGCGCAACGCCGAGCAAGCCGCCGAAATGACTGCCCTGGGCATCACGCCGGTGATCGGCAACCTCGACGACGCAGCGGTATTGACCGAGCAGGCGCAGAAGGCCGATGCAGTGATCAACGCCGCCAGCAGCGACCACCGCGGCGCCGTGCAAACTTTGCTGGCCGCCTTGAAAGGCTCAAACAAGCCGTTCCTGCATACCAGCGGGTCGAGCATCGTCGGCGATGCGTCGGGCGGTAAAGCCAGTGAAGTCATCTACTTTGAAGACAATCTGCCTGAGCCGACCGTCGACAAGGCCGCACGCGTGGCGATCGACAACCTGATCCTCGCGGCGGCCAATGACGGCGTGAATTCGGCGGTGATCTGCAACACCCTGATCTACGGCCACAGCTTGGGCGTGAAGCGTGACAGCGTGCAATTGCCGCGCTTGCTCAAGCAGGCGCGCAAAAGCGGAGTAGTGCGCCATGTGGGCAGCGGGCAGAACATCTGGTCCAACGTGCATATTGAAGATGTGGTCGCCCTGTATCTGCTGGCGCTGACCAAAAACGTCCCGGGTACTTTCTACTTTGTGGAAAGCAGCGAAGCAGCATTCATCGACATGACCAAGGCGATTGCCCAAGCGCTGAACCTGGGCGAGCCACAGGATTGGCCATTGGCCGAGGCTGAGGCCGAGTGGGGCTATGAAATGGCCAACTACGGGTTGGGCTCCAATAGCCGAGTGCGCGGCAAACACGCCCGTGAACTGTTGGGGTGGACGCCAAAGCGCACCTCGGTGGTGGAGTGGATTCGCAACGAGATGGTGTGATGTTCGCTTAGCACCGCGGTGCGGCCTTCGCAGGCAAGCCAGCTCCCACATTTGGATCTGTGAATAGATTCAAATGTGGGAGCTGGCTTGCCTGCGAAAGGGGCGGCTCGGTACATCAGACCTGACACTTCACTAGCCCCACCCGCCGCAATTCCGTACCATTCCCCGCCTTATCCCCCGCACTTCCCTGGTACTCCATGAAGCTCACCCGTCTGCGCGCCGACGCCCTGGCCGGCCTCACCACGTCTTTCGCCTTGCTGCCCGAATGCATCGCCTTTGCGCTGGTGGCCCATCTCAACCCGCTGATGGGCCTCTACGGTGCTTTCATCATTTGCACCCTCACCGCTTTGTTCGGTGGCCGCCCGGGCATGGTCTCGGGCGCGGCAGGCTCCATGGCAGTGGTGATCGTCGCGCTGGTGGTACAGCACGGCGTGGAGTATTTGCTGGCGACGGTGTTGCTGGGCGGGTTGATCATGGTCGCTTTCGGCCTGCTGCGCCTGGGCAAGCTGGTGCGCATGGTGCCGCATTCGGTGATGCTCGGCTTCGTCAACGGCCTGGCGATCATCATTGCGCTGGCGCAACTGGAGCATTTCAAGAGCGGTGAAACCTGGCTCAGCGGCACGCCGCTGTACGTGATGGCCGGGCTGGTGGCGGCGACCATGGCCATTGTGTATCTGTTGCCCCGCCTGACCCGTGCCGTACCGCCAGCGCTGGTGGCGATTCTGGGTGTGGGCCTGGCGGTGTACCTGCTTGGCCTGCCGACCCGCACCTTGGGCGATATGGCGCACATCGCCGGTGGTTTGCCGACTTTCGCCCTGCCGCAGATCCCCTGGACCCTGGAAACCCTCGGCATCATCGCGCCCTACGCGTTTTTGATGGCGATGGTTGGCCTGTTGGAAACCTTGCTGACCCTCAACCTCACCGACGAAATCACCGAGACCCGTGGTTATCCTGACCGCGAAAGCGTGGCCCTGGGCGCGGCGAATATGGTCTCGGGCCTGTTTGGCGGCATGGGTGGTTGCGCGATGATCGGGCAAACCGTGATCAACCTCAGCTCCGGCGGGCGTGGGCGTTTCTCCGGGGTATTTGCCGGGGTGATGATTCTGTTGTTCATTCTGTTTCTGTCGCCACTGATCGAGCGAATCCCGCTGGCGGCGTTGGTGGGCGTGATGTTCGTGGTGTCGCAACAGACCTTCGCCTGGGCATCGTTGCGGGTGATCAACAAGGTGCCGCTCAATGATGTGCTGGTGATCATGGCGGTGACGATCATTACGGTGTTCACCGACCTGGCCACCGCCGTACTGTGCGGTATCGTCATCGCCGCGCTGAATTTTGCCTGGCAGCAGGCGCGGGAGCTGTACGCTGATGAACACCTGGAAGCCGATGGCAGCAAGCTCTATCGGCTGCATGGCACGTTGTTCTTCGCCTCGACCACACCGTTTTTGAATCAGTTCGACCCGGCCAACGATCCGGCCCAGGTCACACTGGATTGCCGTCACCTGAGCTTTGTCGACTATTCGGCGATTGCCGCCCTGATGACCCTGCGCGAGCGCTACACCAAGGCTGGCAAGCACCTGCGGGTGCTGCATTTGTCCGAGCGCTGCAAAAAACTGCTCAAGCGCGCCAAGGTTCATCACGACTGATTGAGCCCCTGTGGCGAGGGAGCTTGCTCCCGCTGGCGTGCGAAGCGCGCCCAGGATTTTGGGGCCGCTGCGCAGCCCAGCGGGAGCAAGCTCCCTCGCCACAGGGGGGAGCTGTAGCAGTTACGGGCCGACCAGGTCTTCCAGTTCCTGGGCGCGGGTCTGGGTCATGTCCAGCACGCAGCCTGAGCCGTTTACCTGATCAATCGTGCCGCCGGTGGCGCTGCCTGCGAAGGCGCAGTTGGCGTCGCGGTATTTGATCCACAAGCGCTGCACGTCTTGCAGTTGTTGTTTGCGCGGGCCTTCCTGGGCGGCGAGGGCGGTCTTGTAGGCGCGGTTCAGGCGGCCGTCCTGCACCTTGGTTTGCCTGGCATTGCAATTGACCATGTCGGCGGTGGTATTGGCGCTGTCCATGCATTTTTTCAAGGCAGGGTTGTCGGCGGCATAAGCGCTGCCGCACAAGAGCAGGACGCTGGCGGCAATTGTGGTGCGAATCATGAGCGGGTTCCTGGGCAATGGATGCGCATTCTATGACTCAAGGGCAGCGATTGAGTTTCCGCCTTCTCTGATCTTCATGTAAGAACACCCCCCGAATTTTCATCGGCTTGCGTCGGGCGTATCCCCAAGCGACAGCGCTTATCCGTGGGCGAAAATTACTTTCATGAAAATTGAAAATGCTCCTCGGGAATGATTTATGAGTTTCACAACCAATTCGACGTGACCCTTTCCGAGGAGTACCGCATGGCCGCATCACCGGGCTTCGGGCTGTTGGCATACGCTGCCATCGCCATCATTGCATTGATCGTGCTGATTGCACGCTACCGACTCAACCCCTTTATCGTGATTACGCTGGTGTCCATCGGCCTGGCGCTGATGGCCGGGATGCCGGCGGACACCATCATGGGCTCGTACGAGGCGGGTGTCGGCAAGACCCTGGGGCATATCGCCCTGGTGGTGGCGCTGGGCACCATGCTCGGCAAGATGATGGCCGAGTCGGGCGGCGCTGAGCAGGTGGCGCGCACGCTGATCAACCGCTTCGGTGAGCGCAATGCACACTGGGCGATGGTGTGTATTGCGTTTCTGGTGGGGCTGCCGCTGTTTTTCGAGGTCGGCTTTGTACTGCTGGTGCCGATTGCCTTTACCGTGGCGCGACGCGTGGGCGTGTCGATTTTGATGGTCGGGCTGCCGATGGTCGCCGGCCTGTCGGTGGTGCATGCGTTGGTGCCGCCGCACCCGGCGGCAATGATGGCGGTGCTGGCCTATAACGCCTCGGTCGGGCAGACGGTGCTGTATGCGATTTTGATTGGTATCCCCACGGCGATTATCGCGGGTCCCGTCTACGCCAAGTTCATCGTGCCGCACATTCAGTTGCCGGCGGAAAATCCGCTGGAGCGCCAGTTCATCGAGCGTGAACCGCGTACACGCCTGCCCAGCTTTGCGCTGACCATGGGCACCATCCTGTTGCCGGTGGTGCTGATGATGATCGGCGGCTGGGCCAACGTGATTTCTACGCCGGGCAGCGGTTTCAACCAGTTCCTGTTGTTTATCGGCAACTCGGTGATCGCCCTGTTGGTGGCGACCCTGGTGAGTTTCTGGACCTTGGGCCTGGCCCAGGGCTTCAACCGCGAGTCGATCCTCAAGTTCACCAACGAATGCCTGGCGCCGACCGCCAGCATTACCTTGCTGGTGGGCGCGGGCGGTGGTTTGAATCGCATCCTGGTGGACGCTGGTGTTACTCATGAAATCCTTGGCCTGGCCCATGCGTTCCAGTTGTCGCCGCTGGTGATGGGCTGGCTGTTCGCCGCGCTGATGCGCGTCGCCACCGGCTCGGCCACGGTGGCCATGACCACCGCGTCCGGGGTGGTCGCGCCGGTCGCCTTGGGCCTGGGTTATCCACACCCTGAATTGCTGGTGTTGGCGACCGGTGCAGGCTCGGTGATCTTTTCCCACGTGAACGACGGCGGCTTCTGGCTGATCAAGGAATACTTCAATATGACGGTCATCCAGACCTTCAAGACCTGGACCGTACTCGAGACCCTGATTTCGCTGGTCGCCTTCGGCCTGACCTACGGTCTGTCCCTTGTGTTATGAGCCTGTAACCCGGAGCCCCCATGGACATCCTCTATCAGATCCGCGCCCGCCAGGACACTTTCAGTGCCGGCGAAGGGCGTATTGCCAAACTGATGCTTGAGGATGTGGGCTTTGCCGCGTCCGCCAGCCTGGAGGAACTGTCGCAACGGGCTGAGGTGAGTACCGCCACCTTGTCACGCTTCGCCCGCAGCGTGGGCTGCCGTGACTTGCGCGATTTGCGCCTGCAATTGGCCCAGGCCAGCGGCGTGGGCAGCCGCTTCCTGGACCCGGCGGGCAAGCCAGAACAGTCAGCGTTTCATCGGCAGATTCTGGGGGATATCGAGGCGACGTTGCGTCAGCACCTGTCGGGCTTCAACCAGCGCAGCTTTGGCGATGCGGTCAAGCTGTTGGGCAAGGCGCGGATGATCCATGCGTTCGGCATGGGCGGGCCGTCGAGCCTGTGCAGCGATGAATTGCAGGTGCGCCTGGTGCGTCTGGGCTATCCGATTGCCGCCAGCCACGACCCTGTGATGATGCGTGTCACGGCGGCGACCCTTGGGCCCGAACATGCCGTGATCGCCTGCTCACTCACGGGCCTGACCCCCGAGTTACTGGAGGTGGTGACGCTGGCGCGCAACTACGACGCGCGGATCATTGCCATCACCCTTGCCGATTCGCCGCTGGCGCAGTTGGCGGATGTCGTGCTGCCGCTGCAATCGGCGGAAACCAGTTTTATCTACAAGCCCACTGCGGCCCGCTACGGCATGCTGCTGGCTATCGACCTGCTCGCCACCGAGTTGGCGCTGGCCCTGCCGGACGACAACCAGGAACGCCTGCGCCGGATCAAACTGGCTCTGGACGATTACCGCGGCGGCCCTGGCAGCCTGCCGCTTGGAGATTGATATGAAGTACGACACGCTGATTCGCCAGGCGCTGATCATCGATGGCAGTAACACCCCAGGGTATGTCGCCGATGTGGGTGTGCACGCAGGGCGCATCCGCACGATTGGCGACTTGTCCACAGCCCAGGCCGAGCAGATCATCGACGGCCATGGCCGGGTATTGGCACCGGGTTTTATCGACGTGCACACCCACGACGACACGGTAGTGATTCGCCAGCCGCAGATGCTGCCCAAGCTCAGCCAGGGCGTGACCACGGTGATTGTCGGCAACTGTGGCATCAGCGCTTCGCCGGTCAGTTTGCGCAGCGACCCGCCGGACCCGATGAACTTATTAGGCAACCGTGAGCAGTTCTGTTATCCGCGGTTCAGCGATTATCGCAACGCGGTGCAGGGCGCCCATCCGGCAGTGAACGTCGCGGCATTGATCGGTCACACGGCGCTGCGCAGCAACCATATGGACGACCTGCATCGCACCGCCACACCGTATGAAATCGCGGCCATGCGCGTGCAGTTGCAAGAGAGCCTGGAGGCCGGTGCCCTGGGGTTATCCACAGGCCTGGCCTACGCCAGCGCCTTCAACGCCGAGACCGATGAAGTGCTGCAACTCGTTGAGGAACTGACGGCCTACGGCGCGGTGTACACCACGCATTTGCGCAGTGAGTTCGAGCCAGTGCTGGAAGCAATGGATGAGGCGTTTCTGATCGGTCGACATGCCAGGGTGCCGGTGATCATTTCCCACCTTAAATGCGCCGGAGCCGGTAACTGGGGGCGCAGCCCGCAGCTGTTGGCGGCCCTGGAAGCAGCGGCAAAAGATCATCCGGTGGGTTGTGATTGCTACCCCTATGCCGCCAGCTCCTCGACCCTGGACCTCAAGCAGGTGACTGACGCGTTTCGCATCACCATCACTTGGTCCACACCGCACCCGCAAATGGGCGGGCGTGATTTGCAGGAGATTGCCGCCGAGTGGGGCGTTTCGCTGATGGATGCCGCCCGCCGTTTGCAACCTGCGGGGGCGGTGTACTACGGCATGGATGAGGCGGATGTGCGGCGCATTCTTGCGCATCCGTTGTCGATGGTGGGGTCGGATGGGTTACCTGAAGATCCGTTTCCTCATCCGCGCTTGTGGGGCGCTTTCCCACGGGTGCTAGGGCATTTCAGCCGGGATGTCGGATTGTTCCCGTTGTACACGGCGATACACAAAATGACCGGGCTGTCGGCGGCGCGTTTCGGCTTGGCCCAAAGAGGCGAAATTCGCGAGGGGCACTGGGCTGACCTGGTGCTCTTCGACCCTGCGCGGGTGCGTGACATGGCGGATTTCAAGACGCCTCAGCGTGCGGCCGAAGGGATTGAGCGAGTGTGGGTAAACGGCGTCTTGAGCTACAGCGAAGGGCAGGCGAACACACGGCGTGCGGGTCGTTTTCTGGCGCGCAGCGGTGATTTGCGCCGAGGGTTTCAGCTTGGTGCGCGGGATGCGATCTGACAGTGCTCGGCCCGATAGCGTGTCTGAATATGGCCAATCAGCGCTTACAAAAAGCTAATTGATTGCAAAGGACGGCTCTCTAGCATGTGCAGGTCTTATTACGGAGAGCCTGTATGAACACTCAGTCTGTAAGCCCCAGCCAACTCGCTAACCGGGCCGGCAACGCCGTCATTTCATCTACCGTCACGCCGCCTGACGCAGCGGTGAATGGGGGCGTCGATGCGATGTCGGCGTTCCCTTTTCCCCGTGACACGATCAAAGGCTGGATCCAGGAAAAAGTCTGGAACCTGACCAATCAATGGATCGACCCCGACAAGGTATACCTGCATCAGTTTTCTCCTGCCAACAGTACCCACACTGGCAGCGCCGTGACCGGGTGGGAACATCGCGGAGTTCCCGAGTCGTCCATGACGCTGACCGATGCCGTGGCCAGTGATTTTTTCTCGGCAGAACGCTACGGCACGGCCGGCAAGGCTCAGGCGCTGGCGCATTTCGTGTCTTCGAATACCAGCCCGTTTTCGTTGCTGGACAGCGAAAGTGTGCCGGATTTTTTCAGCCGGCTGGGCAAGTTCATTTTCGACCGGACGGGACCGGGCTACCTCTACTCGAAAATTCACGATGATGTGCCCAACGCCGTGGAGACCTGGCGTGATCTGGACGCCGCCTATGGCCTGTACCTGGATGGGCCGGGAAAAGGCACCTACGACGCCGGCAACCAACTGCGCATGAAGCCCAGCGAGCTGTTGAACCTGGTGCGTGAGGGGGACCTGCAGAAAAAGGTGATGACCAGGCTGGACAATTTTTGGATGCAGCACGGCGACGAGTGGCGGATGCTGGCCAAGCAACAGTTTGTGATGGAGGCCCGTGCCGCGCGCGCCCTCAACCAACAAGACTCCAGCCAGGGCCTGAGCCCGCAGGCTTATGCCGAGGTAATGAAAGCGGCGGCGTCAGGTGTACCGCTCGAGGGGCCGATGTCCAAGGCCCAGTTACAGGCGCAGACGACGCCGGGTCCGGACACCAGGGTGTTTTGCTTCGACATCAATGGTTATAAGTCCAATGACATCCTGCGCTTCATCGCCAAGAGTGGTACCGAAACCCTCTATGTCCCCGGCGCAAAACCCGCGATCCAGACTTTCAAGGACCGAGCCGCCGTGGACCAGTGGGTGCTCGAACAAAGCAAGGACCCCGCCAAAGCCAAGGTGCTGGAGGAACATTTCTCGCTGCGTGATCGTCAGCAGGGCGTGTTTGGCGCCCTGAGTGCCAACGGCGTGGACGTCACCCTGGCCAAGCTGGGTGCAGGCACCCAGGCAGCGAATGACAGTGTTATCGATACTTTGAATTATCCAATCGGCGGGGACGTGTTTTCCTTCATGGCCAGCCAGACACGCCAACGCATCGACAATGATGCGGATACCGAAATGAAATCCAACGGCGAAGTGCGCAAGGACGACGCACTGGCTCTGTTGCAAGCCGGCAACGCAATATTCTCCATCCCCATGGCCTTGCTCGGGCCTATTGGTCTGGCGCTTGGCGCCGTCTCTTATACGGCACAGGTAGGAATGGAAATCGACCAGGCCGTGGAGGGTGACACTCAGGCCGAGCGCAAGAATGGGCTGCATTCGGCGGTGATGGACGTCGCGACGATGGCTTTTTTTCACGCCCTCGGCAAGGCCGGCCCTTCCACGGCCGACCCCGCTGTCGAGTCCGGCGCTCAACCGACGACGGCGCAAAAACCGTTTTTCAACTATCGCCGCGTGAACGGGCAGATCGGTGTGCTGATGAGTCCGACGGAACCTGCGCGGCTACCCGAAAAACCAGCAAACGGCTTGAATCCTGCGTGGGACCCATCCATGGAGATTTACCTGCAAGGGGGGGCCAAGCGTCCCTCAGTGCAGCCCCGGTATGAGATCGTCGAGGAGGGCCCGTCTACGGCGAAGAAGCCCAAACTCGAGGACTCGGAAAACGAACTGTCGGAGAATGAGGAGTCGCCGTCTTCGGTGGTTTCCGATGCCACGTCCTCCGGGGATTACGAGCCGTACGACGATAGCAACGTGCTCAAGGTCAATCCGTTCAAGGCCGGCGTCCAGGTGCCTGATGGTGGGTATTTCAACAGTCGAGGCATGATTGAACGTACCGATATACCCAAGTTGTACCGCGTCGAAAAGGCGGATCGCGTAGAGCGTCGCGGTGATCCGGCAACTTATGGTTTCCGGGACTCAAACTTCTTTTCCGGGGCTGAAAAAATGATGGACGGCAATGTCGTGATGGCGTCTCGCTCAAAGGCGGCGGCGATACATTTTGGTGATACTGCACTCGGCGGCAAGTACCACCTTTACGAAATCGACAGTCGCGGTGTTCCCGTCGTCTCTTTCAACGAAAATATCGAGGTAAACCCGCAGTTCGTCGAGGCTCGCCAGTGTGTGGCGCCCGGCACCATCGAGCGGATGCGCAAGTCGGGCCACTTGAATGAGTTTGCAGAAAGTTCCTATGAGTTCGATGAAGTGCATGTGGACAATGATCAACTGTCGAGCGCAAGGATCAGGGAAATTCACAACCATTGAGCGTGTTCACTTTGAGCGCTTGCTGAGCTAGGGTGGTCGCTCGCCAGCAACGAGCGACCGGAACTTGGAGAGTTATATGCACTTAGGAAAAGTCACCCCCATCCTGCGGATTTTCGACGAGGCCAAGGCGTTGGAGTTCTACGTCGATTTCCTGGGGTTCAAGGTCGATTGGCAGCATCGCTTCGAGGCGAATTTTCCGTTGTACGTGCAAGTGTCGCTGGGGGAGTGTGTGCTGCACTTGTCCGAGCATCATGGCGATGCTTCGCCAGGGGCGGCTGTGCGGGTCCAGGCCCAAGGGGTCGATGCGTATCAGCAGCAATTGCTGGGCAAGGAATACCGGTATGCCAAGCCTGGGGTTGAAGACACGCCGTGGGGGACGCGGGAGATGAGCATCAGAGACCCGTTTGGGAATCGGTTGGTGTTTGTTGAGGAGAACGAGGGCTGATTCTCCCATTGGGCTGTTCGCAGGTAAGGCCCTTGTGACGAGGGAGCTTGCTCCCTCGTCACCATGGTTGTGGTGCTACACCCGGAAATGACTGACCATCTGCTGCAACTGGCTACCCAGGCGCGCCAGTTCAACACTCGACTTGGCTGTCTCATCACTGGCCGTAGCGGTCTGCTCAGACACGTCACGCACGTTCACGATACTGCGGCTGATCTCTTCCGCCACGGCGCTCTGTTGTTCGGCGGCCGCGGCAATTTGCTGGTTCATCGACTGGATATTGGACACCGTGCGGGTGATGCTTTCCAGGGACACACCCGCCTTGCGCGTCAGCTCGACACTGCTGTCGGTGAGGCTGCGGCTGTTGTTCATCACGTTGGCCACTTGTTGGGTACCGTTCTGCAAACCGGCTACAAGGTCTTCGATTTCTTCGGTGGACTTCTGTGTACGCTGCGCCAGGCCACGCACTTCGTCGGCGACCACGGCAAACCCACGGCCGGCTTCCCCGGCACGCGCAGCTTCAATGGCGGCGTTAAGTGCCAGCAGGTTGGTCTGTTCGGCCACGGCCTTGATCACGTCCATCACGCTGCCGATCTTGTTGCTCTCTTGTTGCAGGTGCGTCATGGCGTCGGTGGAGCGCGCCACTTCGGCCGCCAGGCGTTCGATCTGGGCGATGGCTTCAGCCACCACTTTATCGCCTTCGCGGGCCTGGCCGTCAGCGTCGGAAGCGGCTTGGGAAGCCTGTTCGGCATTGCGCGCAACTTCCTGCACAGTGGCGGTCATTTCATGCATGGCGGTGGCGACCTGATCGGTCTCGATCTTCTGGCTGTTCACGCCGGCGCTGGTCTGCTCGGTCACCGCTGACAATTCTTCGGCGGCGCTGGCGATCTGAGTGACGCCGTCGCGAATGCCGCTGATCAGCTCGCGCAGGGTGGTGCCCATGCGCTGGATGCCTTGCTGCAACACGCCCAGTTCGTCGCGACGGGTCACCTGGATATTGTGGCTCAAGTCGCCCGAAGCGATGCGCTCCACCACGGCCAGGGTGTCCTGGATCGGGCGGGTGATCTGGCGGGTGATCACCCACGCGGCAATCACGCCGACCAACAGGGCCAGCAAGGTGCTGATCAGTTGCAGGCTGCGGGCCTGGGTGCTTTCGGCGTCGCGACGTTCCAGTTGGATGTCGTACAGCTTGTCGCTGATCGTCACGATGTCGGCGCCCTGGGTGGTCATTTCGGCACGGGCGGTGACGATATTGGCATTGGCCGCCTTGTAGCTCTGCACGGCGCTGCGATAGGCGCCTAGCGCGGTTTCCAGTGCGGACAATGCGCTTTGCTGGCCAGTACCGAAGGCAACGCTGAGGCCTTTCAAACCAGTGACAGCTTTTTCCAGCTGTGTAGCAGCGCGGGCTTCGGTTTCTGCGTTGGGGCTATTGGTATAGCCGCGCACTTCGTAGCGAGCCTGCATGAATTCGTTCTTGGCCTGGGTCACGGCCAGGAACTGCGTGAAGCGTTCCGGGCTGTCGGATGACTGCTGCACACTGGTTTCCAGCGCGTTGATTTGCGCGTTGGCAATGTCGGCCTTGGCGCCCATGACATCGCGCGCAGCGTTGCCATTGCGGTAGGCCTCGCGCATTTTGTTCAGGGACTGGCGGTAAGCGGTAATGACGGCTTTCTGCTCATTGAGCAGCTTGAGGTTTTCCGGGCTCTTGAAGCTGTCGAGCAGCTTCTGTTGCTGGGCGGCGAAGGCATCGAGGCTGGTCTGCACGTTCTGCGCCACAGCTTCGTCGCCATTGGCCAGCATGTATTGCAAGCGCACGATACGCAGTTTGGTCAGCGAGGCATTGAGCTGGGTGATGTCGCTCATCCAATTGCTACGGTCGATCAAGCCGCCCAGGCTGGTCCAGCCAGTGAGTGCCAGGATCGAGGTGAGGACCAGCACCAGGCCGAAGCCCAGGCCGAGTTTGAGATTGACGCTGATGTTACCGAACCAGCTGTTCATCGAAAGCTCCTTGAAGAGTGATGTCTGTCTGCTGGACGGTGTGTTTTTGTTTGAGCCAGCCAAGATGTGTAGGGCTGTATCGGCGGGAAAGGATGATTCTGAAATACTTTTATTGTTCGTCGACGAAGGGTCGCCGGCGCGCAACGGCGATGCCGGGGTGGGGCTGATCACGGCCCGCTCATGTGTGCTAGTCTGCGGGCCCTTTTAGTTCTGGGCGGCGCGGGAAACCGTGGCGTCCTACAGCGGAGCCTCTTCATGTCCGAAGTTAATCTGTCCACCGACGAAACCCGCGTCAGCTACGGTATCGGCCGTCAGTTGGGCGACCAGCTGCGCGACAACCCGCCACCGGGCGTCAGCCTGGACGCGATCCTGGCCGGCCTGACCGACGCATTCGCAGGCTCGCCAAGCCGTGTTGACCAAGAGCAAATGGCGGCCAGCTTCAAGGTGATCCGCGAAATCATGCAAGCCGAAGCCGCTGCCAAGGCTGAAGCTGCAGCGGGCGCTGGCCTGGCTTTCCTGGCAGAAAACGCCAAGCGTGATGGCATCACCACCCTGGCTTCCGGCCTGCAATTTGAAGTGCTGACGGCCGGTACCGGCGCCAAGCCGACCCGTGAAGACCAAGTGCGTACTCACTACCACGGCACCCTGATCGACGGCACTGTGTTCGACAGCTCCTACGAGCGCGGCCAGCCTGCAGAATTCCCGGTGGGTGGCGTGATCGCCGGCTGGACCGAAGCCCTGCAACTGATGAATGCCGGCAGCAAATGGCGCCTGTACGTGCCGAGCGAACTGGCTTACGGCGCTCAAGGCGTTGGCAGCATCCCGCCGCACAGCGTTCTGGTATTCGACGTCGAGCTGCTCGACGTTCTGTAAGGCCTGCTGGTTACCTGTTGGGACGAACGCGTTCGCCCCAACAGGTATTTGCCAGTTTCTTCATGGATGGAACTTGCCATTCAAGTCGGTCGCCGGGCGCAACGCTCGTGCATAACAGAACAGAAACAGATTCCTCACCACTTCCTTCAGCACCCCAGGCTCACTGGAACTCAGGCCATTCACGTCCAGATCGCCCTGGTCCTGCAGCTCGTTCAGCGCTTCTTCCTCAAGCACCGCACAGACTTCACCGGTTTCCCGATGCAGGATTCGCAGGTAAGGGTGGGGGCGATCCAGCCAGGCATCTATCAAATAAGTCATGGTCGTTCTCCTTGATGGGTTTCAATGAGAATAATTCTTATTCGTAGAATAGCAAGCGTCTATTGGCAATTTCTGGGTTTTTCTGTGTGGGTATTGCGTTCGATCAACGCAGAGGGCGAAACGCCATCCCGCGGCGGGCGCGGGATGGAATGCAGCAGGTTCAGACTTTGCGCACGAACTCGGACTTGAGTTTCATCGGGCCGATCCCGTCGATCTTGCAGTCGATATCGTGGTCGCCGTCGCACAGGCGGATGTTCTTGACCTTGGTGCCCACCTTGACCACCAGGGAAGTGCCCTTGACCTTGAGGTCCTTGATCACGGTGATGGTGTCGCCATCCTGCAGGACGTTGCCCACAGAGTCTTTCTTCACGGTCTCATCGCCGACCACTTCGGCCTCGCCGTTGGCGGACCACTCATGGGCGCATTCCGGGCAGACCAGTTGGGCGCCGTCTTCGTAGGTGTATTCGGAATTGCATTTTGGGCAGGGTGGCAACGTGCTCACTAAAGCTCCTAGAAAGTCAGGGATGGCTAAAAGTCGCACATTATATAGGGTTTTAAACGCGGGTGGGGTTGGACTCGTCCTAATGTGGGAGCTGGCTTGCCTGCGATAGCGGCAGTGAATTCACTCCCGTCATCGCAGGCAAGCCAGCTCCCACATTAAACAGCGCGGAATCAGTGAGTACGGGCGACCGCAAACTCACTCAGCTCAACCAGGGCATCCCGGTATTCACTGGCCGGCAGCGCTTCCAGGCATGTGATCGCCCGCGCCACGTAGTCACGCGCCAGTTGCGCGGTGTACTCCAGGGAACCGGAGGCTTCTACGGCGGCACGGATGGCTTCCAGGTCTTCGATCCCGCCTTTCTGGATCGCCTTGCGCACCAGGGCAGCCTGTTCCGGCGTGCCTTCGCGCATGGTGTAGATCAGCGGCAAGGTCGGCTTGCCCTCGGCCAGGTCGTCACCGACGTTCTTGCCCAGGGTTTCAGCGTCGCCTTTGTAGTCGAGCAGGTCATCCACCAGTTGGAACGCCACGCCCAGGTGATCACCGAACGTGCGCAGGGCCTCAGCCTGTTCGGCGGTGGCGCCACACAGCGCGGCTGCACTGTGGGTAGAGGCTTCGAAGAGCATCGCGGTTTTGCCGCGAATCACTTCCATATAGGTTTCTTCAGTGGTGCTGGCGTCGCGGACTTTGGACAGCTGCAACACTTCGCCTTCGGCGATGATGCGTGTGGCCTGTGAAAGAATCTTCATCACGGGCATCGAGCCCAGCTCCACCATCATTTCGAACGAGCGCGAATACAGGAAGTCGCCCACCAACACGCTGGGCGCATTGCCCCACATCGCGTTTGCGGTCTCGCGACCACGGCGCATGCCTGACATGTCGACCACGTCGTCATGCAGCAGGGTGGCGGTGTGCAGGAATTCGATCGTGGCGGCCAGCAGGCGCAGGTCATCGCCTTGACGGCCCAGGGCCTTGCCGCACAGCAACACTAATAAAGGACGCAGGCGTTTGCCGCCCGCCGACGTAATGTAGTCGCCAATTTTGGAGACCAGCGGCACTTTAGACGTCAGCTGCTGCTTGATGATGCCGTCGACGGCGCTAAAATCGTCCGCGACCGCGCGGTAGAAAGCTTGGGGTTGCATCAGCGACAGTCGCTCCAGAAGGGTTGCGCGGCATGCTAGGACCCTGACCCCCGGGTGTCAAGGCGCGATAGACGGCCCCTTGCAAGCCTCCCATAGCTTGCGTACAATCGCGCACCCTGAACTTCCTGGGCAGCACCTGCCTTACGCAATTGCATTCGGGACGTCCATCCCATGCAGCCATGCCAGCCAATACCTCTTCTTATAAAGCGCTGGGTGAGCAGGATTATCGGAGAAATACCATGTCGTACGCAGTAATTGTTACTGGTGGCAAGCAATACAAAGTCGCCCCAGGTGAATACCTGAAGATCGAGAAACTGGAAGTCGCTACTGGCGAATCCGTTACTTTTGATCGCGTTCTGTTGGTCGCCAATGGCGATGACGTGAACATCGGCGCTCCAGTTGTTGCTGGCGCTACCGTTGTGGCTGAAGTGATCTCCCAAGGTCGTCACGATAAAGTCCGCATCATCAAGTTCCGTCGTCGTAAGCACCACATGAAGCGTATGGGCCACCGCCAGTGGTACACCGAGATCAAAATCACCGGTATTCAGGCTTAATTTCAGCCTAATTCCTCACTAGGAGAATTGACTCATGGCACACAAAAAAGCTGGTGGTAGTACCCGTAACGGTCGCGACTCAGAAGCCAAACGCCTTGGCGTGAAGATGTATGGCGGCCAGAAAATCATTCCGGGCAACATCATCGTGCGTCAGCGCGGCACCCAATTCCACGCCGGTTACGGTGTTGGCATGGGTAAAGATCACACCCTCTTCGCTAAAATCGAAGGCGTGATCAAGTTCGAAGTAAAGGGCGCGTTCAACCGCCGTTACGTGAGCGTTGTCGCAGCTTAATTGCGAGATCGCTGGAAAAGCCCTGTCTTGCGACGGGGCTTTTTCGTTTGTGGAGTGAGTCTCTTGCAAAGCTGTTTGTGATGAGCTCAGGCGCAGGTTTGCGGTCGCTGATTGAGGTCGCTGCGCTCATTTTTGCAAGAGTCTTATGTCTTGGTTTCTTAAGCTCGTCCATGCGGCGAGAGGCGTTTTGTTATGAAGTTCGTTGATGAAGTTTCCATCCGAGTAAAAGCAGGCGACGGCGGTAACGGTTGCATGAGTTTCCGTCGCGAAAAATTCATCGAAAACGGTGGTCCAAACGGCGGTGACGGCGGTGACGGCGGTTCCATCTACATGATGGCCGACGAAAACCTCAACACCCTGGTCGACTACCGTTACACCCGGCACTTCGATGCCGAGCGTGGCTCCAACGGCGGCAGCACCGACTGCACCGGAAAAAAAGGTGAAGACCTGGTACTGCGCGTACCGGTCGGCACCACGATCATCGACTCTGCGACCCAGGAAGTGATTGGCGACCTGACCAAGGCCGGCCAGAAGCTGATGGTTGTGCAGGGCGGTTGGCACGGTCTGGGTAACACCCGATTCAAGTCCAGTACCAACCGTGCACCGCGCCAGACCACGCCGGGCAAGCCGGGCGAGCAGCGCGACCTGAAGCTGGAAATGAAAGTACTGGCGGACGTGGGCCTGCTGGGCCTGCCGAACGCGGGTAAAAGTACCTTCATTCGCTCGGTGTCGGCTGCCAAGCCGAAAGTCGCCGACTACCCGTTCACCACCCTGGTGCCAAACCTGGGCGTGGTCAGCGTCGACCGCTGGAAGAGCTTCGTGGTTGCCGACATTCCCGGCTTGATCGAAGGCGCTTCCGACGGTGCTGGCCTGGGCATCCGCTTCCTCAAGCACTTGTCCCGCACCCGTTTGCTGCTGCACCTCGTCGACATGGCGCCGCTGGATGACACCAGTGCCGCCGATGCTGCCGAAGTCATCGTCAGCGAACTGACCAAGTTCAGCCCGGCCCTGGCCGAGCGCGATCGCTGGTTGGTACTGAACAAGTGCGACCAGATACTTGAAGAAGAGCACGAAGAGCGCGTCAAGGAGATCGTTGATCGCCTGGAGTGGGAAGGTCCGGTCTACGTCATCTCGGCCATCGCCAAAGAAGGCACCGAGCGCCTGACCCGCGACATCATGCGTTACCTGGAAGACCGTGCCGACCGCCTGGCGGCCGACCCGGTGTACAAGGCCGAACTCGCCGAACTCGACCAGCAGATCGAAGACGAGGCCCGTGCCCAGTTGCAGGCCCTGGACGACCAGCGTGCCCTGCGTCGCAGCGGCGTGAAGTCGGTCCACGACATCGGCGACGATGATTGGGACGAAGAAGACGTGGATGATGAAGACGGTCCGGAAATCATTTACGTGCGTGACTGATCCGTTGCGATAAACTTGAACGCCGCTCCCTGGAGCGGCGTTTTGGTATCCGGGTATAACGTTATGGGCAGCGCTGGGTCGCGCGGCCCCCACTCTAAGGTTGAAGATGATGCGGAGCAAAGTGACAGGTGCGCAGCGCTGGGTCGTGAAAATCGGTAGTGCGCTGTTGACGGCGGATGGCAAAGGTCTGGATCGCGCAGCCATGAGCGTCTGGGTCGAGCAGATGGTGGCCTTGCATGAAGCAGGCGTTGAGTTGGTGCTGGTGTCGTCCGGAGCGGTTGCCGCCGGGATGAGCCGCCTCGGCTGGACCGCGCGACCCAGCGCGATGCACGAACTGCAAGCCGCTGCCGCCATCGGCCAGATGGGCCTGGTGCAAGCCTGGGAGTCCAGCTTTGCCGAGCACGGCCGCCACACGGCGCAGGTGTTGCTGACCCACGACGACCTGTCCGACCGCAAGCGCTACCTCAACGCCCGCAGCACCTTGCGCGCGCTGGTGGAGCTCAAGGTCATCCCGGTCATCAACGAGAACGACACTGTGGTCACCGACGAAATCCGCTTTGGTGACAACGACACCCTGGCCGCCCTGGTGGCCAACCTGGTAGAGGCTGACCTGTTGGTGATCCTCACCGACCGCGATGGCATGTTCGACGCCGACCCGCGCAACAACCCCGATGCCCAGCTTATCTATGAAGCCCGCGCCGACGACCCGGCGCTGGATGCGGTCGCCGGCAGTGTCGGCGGTGCCCTGGGCCGCGGTGGCATGCAGACCAAGCTGCGCGCCGCGCGCCTGGCGGCGCGTTCGGGGGCCCACACCATCATCGTCGGCGGGCGCCTGGAGCGCGTGCTTGATCGCCTCAAGGCGGGTGAGCGCATTGGCACGCTGTTGTCGCCGGAGCGCGGCATGCTGGCGGCGCGCAAGCAATGGCTGGCCGGTCATCTGCAAACCCGTGGCACGCTGGTGCTGGACGCGGGGGCCGTATCGGCCTTGTCCCAAGGCAACAAGAGCTTGCTGCCGGTGGGTGTGAAGTTGGTGCAGGGCAGCTTCCGCCGTGGCGAGATGGTGGTGTGCGTTGCGCCAGACGGTCGTGAGATTGCGCGCGGCCTGGCCAATTACAGCGCCCTGGAAGCACAGAAGATTATTGGACAATCTTCCGACGCCATTGTCGGACTCTTGGGTTATATGGCGGAACCGGAACTGGTTCACCGCGACAACCTGATCCTGGTTTAACCATAGGAAATACACGATGCGCGTGATGAAGGGATTGCTCGGCCTGCTGTTGGCCATGCCGCTGCTGGCTTCGGCCGAAGAAGTCGGCCAGGTGTCGACGGTGTTCAAGTTCGTCGGCCCCAACGACCGGATTGTGGTTGAAGCGTTTGACGACCCCAAGGTCGATGGCGTGACCTGCTACTTGTCGCGTGCCAAGACCGGCGGGGTAAAGGGCGGCCTGGGCCTGGCTGAAGACCGTGCCGAAGCCTCGATCGCTTGCCGCCAGGTGGGCCCCATCCACTTCAAGGGTGAGCTCAAGGACGGCGACGAAGTGTTCAAGGAGCGCACCTCGCTGGTGTTCAAGACCATGCAGGTGGTGCGTTTCCTCGACAAGAAGCGCAACACCCTGGTGTATCTGGTCTATAGCGACCGTTTGATCGAAGGCAGCCCGCAGAATGCGGTGACGGCAATTCCAATTCTGCCCTGGCCGACCGCTCAGTAACCTGCAGGCGAGTTTTGTCACCGGCGTCTATGATTGCAGCTTTGCCGGTTGTAAGCTCCGAAGGGCTGCAATGCAAAGAACATGGGATATCTGGAGTTCGTCATGAGTGCTTTCCACGATCTGAAACTCAAAGCTCTGGACGGACAAGCGCTACCGCTGGCGCCTTTCAAGGGCCAAGTTGTGCTGGTGGTCAATGTGGCGTCCAAATGTGGTTTGACCCCGCAATACGCGGCGTTGGAAAACCTCTATCAGCAGTACAAGGACCAAGGGTTCACAGTGCTCGGCTTGCCATGCAACCAGTTTGCAGGCCAGGAGCCGGGCACCGAGGAGCAGATTCAGCAGTTCTGCAGCCTGAACTACGGCGTGACCTTTCCACTGGGCAGCAAGATTGAGGTCAATGGGCCTGATCGGCACCAGTTGTACCGTTTGCTGGCGGGCGAGGGCGCTGAATTCCCCGGCGATATCACCTGGAACTTCGAGAAATTCCTGTTGGGTAAGGATGGCCGGGTACTTGCGCGTTTTTCGCCGCGTACGCCTCCGGAAGATCCCTCCATCATCCAGGCCATCGAAAAAGCCCTGAGCTGACGTCAGTGAAGGCCTGATCGTTCCCACGCTCTGCGTGGGAATGCCACCCTGGGCGCTCCGCGTCCCGCTTTTACCCCTTAATCATTTAGATCAATAGTGCTACTCAGCGCTGCAAGCTCTCCATATTATCCGCATCATAAATTCACTCTCCCGTGGAGCGTTCCATGCCCGTCCAAGCCTTGTTCAAACCCTTCCAGCTCGGTGCATTGCAACTGTCGACCCGCGTGGTCATGGCGCCCATGACTCGCTCGTTCTCCCCAGGCGGCGTGCCCAATTCCAAAGTCATTGAGTACTACCGCCGCCGTGCCGCTGCCGGTGTGGGTTTGATCATCACTGAAGGCACCGTGGTCGGGCACCCAGCCTCCAATGGCTACCCCAACGTGCCGCATTTCTACGGTGAAGCCGCCTTGGCTGGCTGGAAGAAAGTGGTCGATGCAGTCCACGCCGAAGGCGGCAAGATTGTCCCGCAGCTGTGGCATGTGGGCAGTGTGCGCCGTATGGGCACCGAACCTGATGCCAGCGTGCCGGCTTATGGCCCGATGGAAAAGCTCAAGGACGGCAATGTCGTTGTGCACGGCATGACCAAACAGGACATCAAGGACGTGATCAACGCCTTCGCCCAAGCCGCCAAGGATGCCCAGGCCATCGGCATGGACGGCGTGGAAATCCACGGTGCCCACGGCTACCTCGTGGACCAGTTCTTCTGGGAAGGCAGCAACCAGCGCACCGACGAATACGGTGGCAGCCTGGCCAACCGTTCGCGCTTCGCCATTGAGCTGATCCAGGCCACCCGCGCCGCTGTCGGCCCGGACTTTCCGATCATCTTGCGTTTCTCCCAGTGGAAGCAGCAGGACTACACCGCGCGCCTGGTGCAAACCCCTGAGGCGTTGGGTGAGTTTCTCAAGCCACTGTCTGACGCTGGCGTGGATATTTTCCACTGCTCCACCCGTCGTTTCTGGGAGCCGGAATTTGAAGGCTCCGACCTTAACCTGGCCGGTTGGACGCGACAGCTCACCGGTAAGCCAACCATCACGGTAGGCAGCGTGGGCCTGGATGGCGAGTTCCTGCAGTTCATGGTCAACACCGACAAAGTTGCCCAGCCTGCCAGCCTGGAGAAACTGCTGGAGCGCCTGAACAACGATGAGTTCGACCTCGTTGCAGTGGGCCGTGCCTTGCTGGTGGACCCGGATTGGGCGGTGAAGGTGCGCGAAGGGCGCGAGAGTGACATCTTGCCCTTCAGTCGTGAGGCGTTGATGACTCTGGTGTGAGCGGTAAGAGGGCGGGCACCGGTTGGCCGTCCTCGCATACCCCGCGCAACTGGCGCTCGAACTGCTCGACAATCGCCGGCCAGCCCTGACGGCTGGCATGTTGTCGGGCATTCAAGCGCACTCTGCGCAACGTTTCGCGCTCCTCCAGCAGCCAGATGGCCGCTTCGCAAAATGCGTCTTCATCCCCAGGCATCGCCAGTGCGCCGCTATAGCCATGGCGCAGATGCTGGCTCGCGGCGGCCTGGTCGTAAGCCACCACGCCCAGGCCAGACGCCATCGCTTCAAGCACCACATTGCCGAAGGTTTCGGTCAGGCTGGGGAACAGGAACAAATCCCCTGAGGCGTAATGCCTTGCCAGCTCTTCGCCGCGCTGCGTTCCGCAGAACACTGCATCGGGCAAATCGTGTTCCAGCGACGAGCGCTGGGGGCCATCACCGACCACAATCAGCTTCATCCGCCGCATTGGATAGGCAGCCTGCAAGGCATCAAAGCAGCGCTTGAGCAGCCTCAGGTTCTTCTCTTGGGCCAGGCGTCCCACATGCAGCACGGCAATATCGTGGTTCTCCAACCCCCACTTTTCACGCATGGCGTTACCGCGTTTGGTCGGGTGGAACAATTGGCTGTCGACACCCCGGGATAACATATCCAGACGCTCAAAATGCCGGCGCTCCAGCTCCAGGCGCTGGCTGGCGCTCGGTACCAGGGTCAGGCTCGAGCGGTTATGAAACCAGCGCAGGTAATGGGTGACCACGCGGCTCAACAGGCTCAAGCCATACTGGTTCGAATACTGCTGAAAGTTGGTATGAAAGCCGCTGACTACGCCGATCCCCAGGCGCCGCGCAGCGCGCAGCGCCGAGAGCCCCAGCGGCCCTTCCGTGGCGATATACAGTACATCCGGGCGTTGGCGCGTCCAGCGGCGCAGCAACTTGCGCATTGACGATTGGCCCCATTGCAAGCCTGGATAGCCCGGCAGTGGCCAGCCGCGGCACAGCAGCAGTTCATCGTCGCTGGAGCGGTTTTGGTCGGCACTCTGGCGTGGGCGTACCAGCTCGACCTGATGGCCGCGTGAACGCAAACCCTCACACAGGCGGCCAAGGGTATTGGCCACCCCGTTGATTTCCGGCGGGAAGGTTTCGGTAATGAGGGTGATGTGAAGCGAGGCTGTCGTCATGACCCACAGTGTCGGCGTGGGCCATGTCGCCATTGTGTCAGTGCGATGATGGATTTATGACTTGGCCACCGCCGGCTGCGCCATCGCCTCGGCGCCTTGCTCCCGCACCCAGAACAACGTCGCCCCGGCCACCGCCGCTGGCATCATCAACAGGTTGACCACTGGCACCAGCAGTACCAGGTAGACAATGCCGCCAAAACTCATGCTCTGCCAGCGTTTCTGGCGCAGCCACGCGAGCATTTCGTTCCAGCCCAGCTTGTGGTTGTCGGCCGGGTAGTCGATGTACTGGATCGCCATCATCCACACGCCAAATAGCAGCCACAACGGCGCCGCGATCAGGTTGACCACCGGGATGAACGACAGGATGAACAGGCCGATGGCACGTGGCAGGAAGTAACCCAGCTTGCGCATCTCCCGCGCCAGGGTGCGCGGGACCATGGCAGCCAGCTCACCCCAACTGAACGGCGGGAAGTCGTCGGTGCCGCGTACCACGACCTCGACCTTCTCGGCGAGAAACCCGTTGAACGGCGCGGCGATAATATTGGCGAGCATGGTGAAGGTGAAAAACACCATCAGCACCACCAGCACGACAAACAGCGGCCACAACAGGTAATTCAAAAAGCCTAGCCAGTGGGGCAGCGTCGGCATCAAGCTGTCGACCCACAGGCTGAACTGATGGCCGGCGAAATAGATCAACCCGACGAACAGCACCAGGTTGATCGCCAACGGCAACAGCACAAACAGGCGCAGGCCGGGGCTTAACACCAGTTTGAGGCCTTCACGCAGGTATTGCGGGCCGGAAAGGGCAGGGGCGGGCATGGGGTACTCCGAGCAAAATGGCGAACGCGCCGACCTTACCGGCTTTGCACCTGATGTGAAAGCGCGGGCAAGTAGGCGACATCCAGGGTTACAAAGGTGTCGATTAACTTGATTGCACGCATAGAGAACACCTATGAGCTGGATTGTTATTGCGTATTTCCTTAATCTTGCCCCCCTCGATACGCTGCACCCATTATTTTCAGGATCTGGCGAGTCAAAGCCTTCCCCAAGTGCTTCGCGGTCCTTTTTTATTCCCGCCGCCCTGTGGTCCGGGCGGTCGGTAGGAGTGAGTCATGTCTGATACCCGTCATTCCCGAGTGATTATTCTCGGTTCCGGCCCTGCCGGTTACAGCGCCGCTGTCTACGCTGCTCGGGCCAATCTCAAGCCGCTGCTGATCACTGGCATGCAGGCGGGCGGTCAGTTGACCACCACTACTGAAGTCGACAACTGGCCGGGCGATGTCCATGGCTTGACCGGCCCGGTGCTCATGGAACGTATGAAAGAGCACGCCGAGCGCTTTGAAACCGAGATCGTCTTCGACCATATCAACCAGGTCGACTTCTCGAAAAAGCCTTACAGCCTGACCGGTGACAGCGGTGTGTACACCTGCGATGCGCTGATCATTGCCACCGGTGCCAGTGCGCGTTACCTGGGCCTGCCGTCGGAAGAAGCGTTCATGGGCAAGGGTGTTTCCGCCTGCGCCACTTGCGATGGTTTCTTCTACCGCAACAAGCCGGTTGCCGTGGTCGGCGGTGGCAACACTGCCGTGGAAGAGGCGCTGTACCTGGCCAACATCGCCAGCACCGTGACCCTGGTTCACCGCCGCGAGACCTTCCGCGCCGAGAAGATCCTGATCGACAAGCTGCACGCCCGTGTCGCTGAAGGCAAGATCATCCTCAAGCTCAACGCCACCCTGGATGAAGTCCTGGGCGACAACATGGGTGTGACCGGTGCCCGTCTGAAAAACAACGACGGCAGTTTCGACGAGCTGAAAGTCGACGGCGTGTTCATCGCTATCGGCCACACTCCGAACACCTCACTGTTCGAAGGCGTGCTGGAAGCCAAAGACGGGTACTTGGTGGTGCAGGGCGGCCGTGAAGGCAATGCAACTGCGACCAACATCGAAGGCATCTTCGCTGCTGGCGACGTGGCAGACCACGTTTACCGCCAGGCCATCACCTCGGCCGGCGCCGGTTGTATGGCGGCCCTGGATGCTGAGCGTTACCTCGACGGTTTGAAGGACGCTTCGTTCTAAACCCGTTGACTCAAAAAAACCGGCGAAAGCCGGTTTTTTTATGCCTGCGATCTAACCTACACCGCTAAACAAGTGTGGGAGCTGGCTTGCCTGCGATAGCGGTGTGATAGTCACCACCGCCATCGCGGGCAAGCCCGGCTCCCACATTGAGCGGGGTTGGTTATTAAATCAGCGGCGAGTCAGAGGCTGTTCAGCAAACTTCACTGCGGCCAGCCCATGGGCAATCAACGCTCGGATATTGCCATGGTCACTGCCCT
This sequence comes from Pseudomonas sp. PA-1-6B, assembly GCF_021609545.1. Classification (NCBI taxonomy): domain Bacteria; kingdom Pseudomonadati; phylum Pseudomonadota; class Gammaproteobacteria; order Pseudomonadales; family Pseudomonadaceae; genus Pseudomonas; species Pseudomonas sp. PA-1-6B. The sequence goes on along the minus strand of NZ_WJZM01000030.1, from coordinate 12,478 downwards.
CAGGCGTCGCCACCACCGACCGGTAATGCTCACCAAACGCCAGCAGTGCTTCCTTATCACTCAACCCTTCCAGCAGCGCCAAACCCAGGGTCTTGCACGACCCTTCATTCTGCCCAGCGGCATTTTCCACACCGCCGTTGATGAAAGCTTGCGGCTGGTAGTCGTAACCCGCCGCGACGAACGCCAAGGTATCGGCAAAGACGTGTTCGCCGCTGTTGAGGCTGGCGCGCAGGGTGTTCAAATCAGTCATGAGGCTTTCCTTTGGCGAACGCGGCCTGTTGGTCTGCGTTGGCTTCTTGCTGGTATTGGGCTTTCCACTCTGCGTACGGCATGCCGTACACCACTTCACGGGCGTCATCGAGGCTGACCTCGATCTGGCGTTCGTCGGCTTCGGCCTTGTACCACTTGGACAGGCAGTTACGGCAGAAGCCGGCGAGGTTCATCAGGTCGATATTCTGCACATCCTTGCGGCTGTCCAGGTGGGCCACCAATCGGCGAAAGGCGGCGGCTTCGAGTTCGAGGCGTTGTTGGTCGTTCATAGGGCTCACTTAGTATCAGCGGCTGGCGGCCAGAGTGATCGAAACCGACTCGGCAAAGCGCAGCGCGTGGGGCTTGTCCACTTCGACTTCGGCGTACAGCACCGATTCGTTGCTCATCACCAGGTCCAGCAATTCCTGGGTCAGGCGCTCCAGCAGGGCAAAGCGATTGCCTTCGACGTGAGCGATGATGGCCTTTGTGATGGTGCGGTAGTTCAGGGCGTGGTCGATATCGTTGTCTCGCACGGCTTCCTGGGCGGCATACAGGATGGTCAGGTTGATCAGCACATCCTGCTTGTTGAGGATTTCGTCCTCGTTGATGCCGATAAAGGTGCGCAGGCACAGGTCCTTGACCCGGATACGCGCCATGCCTGGTTGAAGTTGTGGCATTGCTACTTGCTCCGTCCAATCAGTTGCAGGAACTCCATGCGGGTGGTGTTCGACTCGCGAAAGGCGCCGAGCATCACCGAGGTGTTCATGGTTGAATTCTGTTTCTCCACGCCGCGCATCATCATGCACATGTGCTTGGCTTCGATCACCACCGCCACGCCGGCGGCCTGGGTCACGTCCTGGATGGCGTCGGCGATTTGCCGCGTGAGGTTTTCCTGGATCTGCAGGCGCCGGGCGAACATGTCGACAATGCGCGCCAGTTTTGACAGGCCCAGCACCTTGCCGGTCGGAATATAGGCCACATGGGCCTTGCCGATGAAGGGCAGCAGGTGATGCTCGCACAACGAATACAACTCGATGTCCTTGAGGATCACCATCTCGTCATTGTCGGACGCGAACAGCGCGCCGTTGACGATTTCCTCCAGATTCTGCTCATAGCCATGACACAGGTACTGCATGGCCTTGGCCGCGCGCTTGGGCGTATCGAGCAGGCCCTCGCGCTGCGGGTCTTCGCCCAGGCCCTTGAGGATCTCGCGGTAGTGGTGGGGCAGGGATAAGGTCATACAACATCCTCGTAAACGGCTTACTTGATATGCCGCCCACCGTTGACGGTCAGGGTGGTACCGGTGACATAGGGATTGTCCAGCAGGTAACGCACGCTCTGGTAGATCACCTCGGGCCCGGGTTCGATGCCCAGGGCTGACTTGGCCAGGACCTTGGCGCGATAGGCCGCGTCATCGCCTTCGTTGAACATCACCATCGCCGGTGCGATGCCATTGACCTTGATCAGCGGCGCTAACTGTGCGGCAAACGATAACGTGAGGCTGTCGAGCCCGGCCTTGGTGGCGCAATAGGCGATGTGCTGCCGGCTGCCCTTGCGCACCACGTCGTCGCTGATATGCACGATATCGGCAAGTGTCGAGCGGTGCAGCAATGGTGAACAATGCAGGTTGATCAGGTACGGCGCAAGCATGTGCACGCTGAACATGTCGATAAAGGCACGGCTTTCGTCGCCCGGGGTTTCGGCGACCCAGGCTGAAGCGTTGTGGATGATCGCTCGCAGGCTTTGAGTATGGGTTTTTACTGTGGCAATGAAAGCCAGCACTCCGGCTTCGCTGGAGAAGTCGGCAAACACGCCGACGGCGCCCCGTTCACGCAGCGCCTGCACGCCAGGGCGTTCGCTGCGGTAGCTGAAAATTACCGATTGGCCCTCATCTAGCAGGCGCTGGGCACAATGCAGGCCGACACGCTGGCCGGCACCGGTGATCAGGATCGGAGCGTTGGTTGCATTCATGGGAGGCTCAAGTCGCTGGCAGGCTCAAACTATACCAGCGCCCCGGCCTCCCTGTACTCAAGCGGCGGCTTCAGTGACTTTGCGAGGGGGCGAAGGGTGCAGCCAGTTCGCCAGCAGATGGGTCGACAGCGGTATAAAAAGGTAAACCATCAGCGGGGTCAGGGCTGCGGTGCTGACCAGTACGCGGCTGAACAGGTCCAACTCGTTGAGCAGCGGCCCCAGGCCGAAGTTGAACAGCAACGATACCGGGAAAAAAGCCAACCAGATGGCCACCGCCTGTTTCCAGCGTGGCGGGCGGGCACCCGCTGCGCCGAACCAGCCATCGATACCGCTGACACGGTGTTCCGACGGGTTGGCAAATAGCTCGCTGCCACGGCTCAGCCACGCGCTGCGCGAAGCGGAGAACTCCCATGCGTGCAGGGTTTTTTCATCGGCGAAGCGGAAGATGATCTGGAATTCATCATCATGGGGTGGTGGCGCCAGCACGCCGGAGCCCAGGTAACCGGGGAAGTCAGTCGCCAATTGCTCGCCTTCGCGCAGCCAGGCCATCAGTTCTTCGTAGCGACCTTTGGCCACGCGGCGCGCAACCATCAAGGTGACGGGTGAGGTAGACATCGTATATCTCCAAATCAGCAAGTGCGCCGAGCCGGGTAGGCGGCGCACGAACGAAGCTGCGGGGTGGTGCAGCAACGCAAAAGAACAGGCAAGGATTATTCCGGTTTTGCCCAAATACGCCAGAAACTTCGGATGGATCGCCGTAGATCTTGAATCATGCAGTTCAATCGGCGTTAAATGGGATCCAAATTCATACAAGTTTTTTGACTGCTGATGCCCGAAATCACTGCGCCTCTTCGCGAAACGACACCCGACAGCCACACTGACGGCGAGGGCCTGTTTCCGATTCGTGAAGTGGCAAGACTCACAGGCGTGAACCCGGTGACGCTACGTGCCTGGGAGCGTCGCTACGGTTTGATCCAGCCTGTACGCACCGAAAGTGGGCACAGGCTTTACTCAAGCACCGATATCGAAACCGTGCACCGCATCCTCGACTGGATCGAGCGTGGCGTAGCGGTGAGCAAAGTCGGCAAGCTTTTGGCGCGCGACCCACAGCCCAACGAGCCGGCTACAGCGTCACGCAGCGATACCGAGCTGGAGTGGCGCCAATGGCAGGCGCAACTGCGGCAGGCCATCAGTGCCTTTGATGATCGTGAGCTCGACCGGTTGTACGGTCAGATCTTCAGCGTCTATTCGACGACCGTGGTGTTCCAGGACATTTTGGTTCCGCTGTGGCAGCAATTGTTACGTCACCAAGGCCGCTTTGGCCAAGCCAGCGAGTGGCTGTTCTTCGACAATTTCCTGCGCTCGCGCGTCGCACGGTGCCTGCAAATGGCCTGTGCCTCGCCAGTGCCCAGGGTGTTGCTCTCAGCCATTGCCGGAGAGTGCCGTGAGCTGGAGTTGCTGGTGGCGGGCTTGTTGATGTCGAGCGAGAAACTGGCGGTCAAGGTCCTGGGCGTTGGCCAGCCACTGGATGAGTTGACGCTGATCTGCGAGCGCACTCGGCCGCAAGCCCTGGTGCTGTTTTCCAATCATGCCCCTGGCGCAGAGTTGGCGTCGCGGCTCAATCGCCTGGCCTTCACCCTCGATTGTCCGTTATTGCTGGCTGGTGAGGCGTCGGACCTGGCGGAACACAGCCTGGCAGGTTCGTCGATTGGTTGCCTGGGCAATGACGGACGCTGGATGCCGCGCCGCTTGCAGCAACTGCTCAGCGGCCATCTGGAGTCTCAGGCATGAACGTGAGGATGGACCAGGCGGTGCTGGTGCAGGATGAACTGGCGTAACCGTTCGATCTCATCAGCATCGCTTTGGCTCAGGCGGTAGGCGAACAGGCCGCGGGCGGTTACCCGCTCCAGCGTACCGCGCAGGGCGATGCGTTCGTAGCCGGAAGGGCTGAACCACAGGGAAAACGTCTTTGGCGGTTTGACCCGGCCACGCACCTCTACCAGCACCCCTTTGAATGACACTTCGTGCACCCACAGCGCGCTGGAGTAGCCCTTGATGTTTTCCAGCGCCACCGGCGTTTCAAGCGCCAGGCGCCACGGGCGGATCATCGGCCCATCTTCAAAAATGCTCGGTACGCCCAGGCGCAAATGCACAGCATGAAACTCATCTTCCACCAGGTGCAACGGGAAGGTGAGTTGCTGGTTGTCGAACTGCGCCTGGATGGTGACCTGGTCGTGAGCCGCTAGCCGCGTGAGCAAATCGCGAATCTGTGCCCCGCCATTAACCGTCAGGCTCGACCATGCATCCCGCAGGTTGAGCTGCGGGTTGTGCTGCATGTCCTGGATAAAATCCAGCTCGTCCTGCGTCAATAGCGTGTCGCGTTGCATTGATCTGGCTCAAGGCTGAGGCATTAAAAAGCCATTATCGCTCTAAAGACCGCGTTTTTTACAGTTTGTTAAATCCACTCGTCGCCTTGAGTGCGGCGAGCTCGCTCTTGAGCTCGGCCAACTGGGCTTCCAGTTGGGCGACACGCTGTTGTGCCTTGACTTGAGTGGTGACGTCTTTCTGCACCCCGACGAAATAGGTTTGCTTGTCGACCCCGTTGTACACGGTTGAAAGCGATAGCTCGTTCCAGAAAGGCGTGCCGTCCTTGCGGTAGTTGCGCAGGATTTCTCGGCAGGCGCCGCCGCTGTCGAGCGCATCACGAATGGCGATCAGGGCCGGTTGGTCGCGGTCGCCTGACTGCAGGAAGCGGCAGTCCTGATACAGGATTTCGTCCAGGGTATAGCCGGTCAGCCGTTCGAAGGCCGGGTTGACGTAGATCAGCGGTTTGTCTTTGCCTTCGCGCTCGGCAACGACGATCCCGTCGTTGGACGCATTGACGACCATTTGCAGCAGTTTGGCGTTAATCATAGAGCGGTCCATGGCCTGGTTTTGACCTTGCCAGTTTATGGCAAGTCTGGAATGTTGCACGGTGCGCACTGAAATATTGGCACAGGCTGCTAATATCCCACGCTTTCACTCAACTACAGGATCAGATTGATGAAAGTCGCCATCCTCTCCGGCTCGGTCTACGGTACGGCTGAAGAAGTCGCTCGCCACGCGGAAGAAATCCTCAAGGACGCAGGTTTCAACGCCTGGCACAACGCGCGTGCCACGCTGGCAGACGTGCAGGCCTTTGCTCCCGAAGCATTCCTGGCAGTGACCTCGACCACCGGCATGGGCGAGCTGCCCGACAATCTACAGCCTCTGTACTCAACCATCCGCGACCAACTGCCCGCCGCCTGGCGCGGCCTGCCGGGAGCGGTCATCGGCCTGGGCGACGCCAGCTATGGCGATACCTTCTGTGGCGGCGGTGAACAAATGCGCGAATTGTTCGCCGAACTGGGCATCCGCGAAGTGCAGCCGATGCTGCGCCTGGACGCCAGCGAAAGCGTCACCCCGGAAGCTGACGCCGAGCCTTGGCTGGCCGATTTGATCACCGCGCTGCGCGGTTGAACCCCAGGGAGCGCCGTTATTGACGGCGCTTGTTTGACACGTACTTGTACTATTCTCTTGACTGACTCGCTCAGTCATCAAGCTGGCTGCCAAGGAAACTCCTTGCGCCTCGGCGTCTGACTAGACTGGCTCTCACTTTAGACACCATAAGAAGTGCGCCAAGGAGGTCATTGCCATGAGCCTAGCCCCTGCACCATCGCCACAAAACGTCAAAGCCCAGGTCAGCGCCGCCGAATGGCAAACCCGCGTGGACCTCGCGGCTTGCTATCGCCTGGTGGCCATGCACGGCTGGGATGACCTGATCTTCACGCATATTTCGGCCAAGGTGCCGGGCACTGAAGATTTCCTGATCAACCCCTATGGGCTGATGTTCCATGAGATCACCGCGTCGAGCCTGGTCAAGGTTGACCAGGCCGGCAATAAGCAAATGGACAGCCCCTACGAGATCAACCCTGCGGGCTACACCATCCACAGCGCCATCCACGAAGTGCGCCACGACGTGACCTGCGTGCTGCACACCCACACCGCTGCCGGCGTGGCGGTGTGTGCGCAAAAGCAGGGTGTATTGCCCATCAGCCAGCAATCGCTGTTTGTGCTGTCCAGCCTGGGCTATCACGCCTATGAGGGCGTGGCGCTCAATCACGAGGAAAAGGCCCGCCTGCAAGCGGATCTGGGCCAGAACAATTTCCTGATGCTGCACAACCACGGCCTGCTGACCTGCGCCGGCACCATCGCCGACACCTTCCTGATGATGTTCACCTTCCAGCGCGCCTGCGAGATTCAGGTACTGGCCCAAAGCGGCGGCACCGAGTTGATCGCCATCGAGCCGCAGATTCTCGCCGGTGCCAAGGCGATGGTGGCAGCTGTCACAAAAAGCGCCCAAGGTATGGGCGGTGCGCTGGCCTGGCCGGCACTGCTGCGCAAATTGGATAATCAGGACCCCGGGTATAAAAGCTGATGCCACTCGCCGAGATACCGCTCAGAGCCTGGCGCAAGCGCGGCCAGGACTTCGTCTTTCGTGGCCACACCGTGCGGTATTGGGTGGCCGGGCAGGGCGAGCCGTTGCTGCTGATTCATGGTTTCCCCACGGCCAGTTGGGACTGGCACTACCTGTGGCAACCCCTGGCCCAGCGCAACCTGGTGATTGCCTGCGACATGCTCGGCTTTGGCGACTCGGCCAAACCTTTGGACCACGACTATTGCCTGTTGGAACAGGCCGATCTGCAACAGGCGCTGCTTGAGCACCTGCGCGTAGAGCAGCCGGTGCATGTGTTGGCTCATGACTACGGCGACAGTGTTGCCCAGGAATTATTGGCCCGGCATTACGAGGGCCGGTTCCAGATGGCGAGCTGTGTATTTCTCAACGGCGGGCTGTTTCCGGAAACCCATCGGCCGGCGCTGGTGCAAAAGCTACTGCTCAGCCCGTTGGGCTGGATGATCGGTCGGGCCTTTGGGCGCAATGCATTGGCCAGCAGTTTCAACCAGATCTTCGGCCCCCAGACGCGGCCCAGTGAAAGCGTGCTGGATGATTTCTGGAGTTTGATCAGTTGCAACGACGGCCCGCGTATCCTGCACAAACTGATCGCCTACATCCCCCAGCGCCGTCGTCTGCGCGAGCGCTGGCTCACGGCCATGCAGCGAGGCGAAGTGCCGCTGCGGGTGATCGACGGCGAAGTAGACCCGATTTCCGGGGCTCATATGGTCGAGCGCTATCGCCAACTGGTGCCCCAGCCCGACACGATAAGACTGGCCAATATTGGCCATTACCCGCAGATCGAGGCGCCAGTCCAGGTGCTCAAGCATTACCGGGCGTTTCGTGAGCGCATCAGCCAGCCTTCACCGCGCGCGGCCTATTCCTGAGCCTGCGCATCATCCCGCTGCCTTATCAAGCACCATTCAGCCCTGGCCGTCTTTATTGTGACCAAAGGCTGCTTGCGTGACACTCTGCCTATTCCCATTGTCGCCAGCGGAGTTCGGTATGAGTGAGTCAGTGCAGTTCCAGGATAAGGTGGTGATCGTCACCGGCGCCGGTGGTGGCTTGGGCCAGGCCCATGCGCTGCTGTTCGCCAGGCACGGAGCCAGAGTGCTGGTCAACGACCTGGGTGGCTCAACCCAAGGCGAGGGCGCCAACGCCTCGGCGGCCGACCGGGTGGTTGCACAGATCCGCGCGGCGGGCGGCGTTGCCGAAGCCAACCATGACTCCGTCACCGACGGCGACAAGATCGTACAGAACGCCCTGGATGTCTTCGGCCGGGTCGACGTGGTGGTCAACAACGCCGGCATCCTGCGCGATAAGACCTTCCATAAAATGGATGACAGCGACTGGGACCTGGTTTACCGGGTGCACGTCGAAGGCGCCTACAAAGTCACCCGCGCCGCCTGGCCGCATTTGCGCGAGCAGGGTTATGGCCGGGTGATCTTCACGGCGTCGACGTCTGGTATTTACGGCAACTTTGGCCAGTCCAACTACGGCATGGCCAAGTTGGGCCTGTATGGCTTGACCCGCACCCTGGCGCTGGAAGGGCGCAAGAACAACATCCTGGTCAACGCGATTGCCCCCACCGGTGGCACACGCATGACCGAAGGGCTGATCCCGCCGCAGGTGTTCGAGCGCCTCAAGCCGGAACTGGTCAGCCCACTGGTGGTGTACCTGGGCAGTGACGCCTGTGAGGAAACCGCAGGCTTGTTTGAAGTGGGTGGCGGCTGGATCGGCAAGACCCGTTGGGAGCGCAGCCTGGGTGTGGGTTTTGATCCCGAGGCCGGTTTTTCGCCGGAGGATGTGGCCGCGCACTGGCAGCAGATCTGCGATTTCGAAGGGGCTGCGCACCCCAAGGACAATATCGAGGCACTGAAGGAAATGATGGCCAACTTGCAGAAGTTCAGCCTCTGATCATTGCCGGTAAATCAATGAATCCCACGGGGCGTCGATGACGCCCCGTTTTATTGCAGGCATAAAAAAGGCCGCTGCATAGGCAGCGGCCGAAGTAAGACGTTGGATCAAGGAGCGACAAATCAACGTCAGTGAACACCGGGAACAGACTGATTACAGGATCAATCCGTTATAAATCAGCTTTTCTCCCCAATGCGGGAGCGGGCCGTTTGCCCTGAAAGCCAGGCAAGAATAGTCGGTTGTAACAGAATGAGTAATAGCAGTTCGGGACAAGGACTGTTACCAAATCGACAATAATTGCCCGGCACCATCGATGCCTCTGGTAAGCCTTCATCCATCGCATGCATGGCCCGGTCCAGCGCCCGGCCAGCGAACCCCGTCATCCTTTCGAGCGACAACACGAATACCTCCTTGGTGCGCTTATCGCCCCTCAAGGGCGGCAGTAGGGTGGGGTCTTCTGTCACTCACCGGGGAAGACGCATGACAAAAACAATAATGCGCGCCATCTTCACGCCACAGGCGCTGGCCACTGCGGTTGCGCTGGGCTGCTGTGCCCAGGCGCAGGCTGTTTCGTTCAACATCGGCGAGATCGAAGGGCAATTCGACTCCTCGCTGTCGGTCGGCGCCAGTTGGGGCATGCGCGATGCTGATAAAAGCCTGGTCGGCACGGTCAATGGCGGGACGGGCCAGGCGTCCACCGGAGATGACGGGCGCCTCAACTTCAAGAAGGGCGAGACCTTCTCCAAGATCTTCAAGGGGCTGCACGACCTTGAGTTGAAGTACGGCGACACCGGCGTTTTCGTGCGTGGCAAGTATTGGTACGACTTCGAGCTCAAGGACGAAGACCGCGAGTTCAAGCCCATCAGCGATCACAACCGTAAGGAAGGCGCCAAGTCCAGCGGTGCGCAGATCCTCGATGCCTTCGTCTACCACAACTACTCCCTGGGCGACCTGCCCGGCACCGTGCGCGCCGGCAAGCAGGTGGTCAGTTGGGGCGAAAGTACCTTCATCGGTAACTCCATCAACAGCATCAACCCGATCGACGTGTCGGCGTTCCGCAGGCCCGGTGCCGAGATCAAGGAAGGCTTGATCCCGGTGAACATGCTGTTTGCCTCCCAGAGCCTGACCAATCAACTGACCGTGGAAGGTTTCTATCAACTGGAATGGGACCAGACGGTGCTCGACAACTGCGGCACCTTCTTCGGCGGGGACGTGGCGGCGGACGGTTGCACCAATAATTACACCGTGGGCAGCCCGGCGATCCGACCGCTGCAACCGGTGGCGGCTGCCTTTGGCCAAGGGTTTGGCGTGACCAATGAAGGTGTGATTGTGCAGCGTGCCGGTGACCGCGATGCGCGCGACTCCGGCCAGTTCGGCGCAGCCCTGCGCTGGCTGGGCGATGACACTGAATACGGCCTGTACTTCATGAACTACCACAGTCGCACACCGACCGTCGGCACCCTGACCGCCAATACCAACCTGGCCACCATCGGGCGCATCATCAACACCGCCAACGCCCTGGCGCCCGGTTCCGGGGGCGGTTTGGCGCAAAGCACCATGCTCGGCCGCGGCCAGTACTACCTGGATTACCCGGAAGACATCCGCCTGTTCGGCGCCAGTTTCTCCACCACCTTGCCCACGGGCACGGCGTGGACCGGCGAAATCAGCTATCGGCCCAATGCGCCGGTGCAACTCAACACCACTGACCTGACCCTGGCCCTGGTCAACCCCATTGCGGGCCAACTCGCCTCACCCATCCGCAGCAATTTCGGCGATGACAACAAAGGCTATCGCCGCAAGGAAATCACCCAGATCCAGAGCACCATGACCCAGTTCTTCGACCAGGTACTGGGCGCCGAGCGCCTGACCCTGGTGGGCGAAGCGGCGGTGGTGCACGTCGCCGGCCTGGAAGACAAAACCAAACTGCGCTATGGCCGAGACTCGGTGTACGGCGCCTACGGTTTTCAAGGTGACACCGACGGTTTCGTCACCTCCACCTCGTGGGGCTACCGGGCGCGGGCGATCCTTGACTACAACAACGCGATTGCCGGTGTGAACCTCAAGCCCAACCTGTCCTGGTCCCATGACGTCGCGGGCTACGGCCCCAACGGCCTGTTCAACAAAGGCGCCAAGGCCATCAGCGTCGGCGTGGATGCGGACTATCGCAGCACCTACACCGCAAGCCTGAGCTACACCGACTTTTTTGGCGGTGACTACAACACCCTGACCGACCGCGACTTCCTCGCCCTCAGCTTCGGCGTGAACTTCTGATCTGGCTTAAAAGAAGGACAAGACCCTATGCGTAAGATGATTGCAGTGTTGGCCCTGAGCGTATTGGCCGCCAACGTAATGGCGGCGGTATCGCCCGAAGAAGCAGCCAAGCTCGGCACTTCCCTGACCCCGGTCGGCGCCGAAAAAGCCGGCAATGCCGATGGCTCGATCCCGGCCTGGACCGGTGGCATCCCCAAAAACGCCGGCACGGTGGACAGCAAGGGCTTCCTCTCCGACCCCTTCGCTAACGAAAAACCGCTGTTCGTGATCACCGCCGCCACGGTGGACAAGTACAAGGACAAACTCTCCGACGGCCAGGTGGCGATGTTCAAGCGCTACCCCGAGACCTACAAGGTCCCGGTGTACCCCAGCCACCGCACGGTCAACTTGCCGGCGGACATTTACGAGTCGATCAAGCGCAGCGCCGTGAATGTGAAGGCGATCAACGATGGCAACGGCCTGGAGAACTTCACCGGCAACCGTTACTACGCGTTTCCTATCCCCAAGAATGGCGTGGAGGTGCTGTGGAATCACATCACCCGTTACCACGGCGGCAACCTGCGGCGCATCATCACCCAGGCCACGCCCCAGACCAATGGCAGCTACACGCCGATCCGTTTCGAAGAAGAAGTAGCGGTGCCGCAAGCCATCCCGGATATCGACCCGGCCAAGGCCGCCAACGTGCTCAGCTATTTCAAGCAATCGGTCACCGCGCCGGCGCGGCTGGCGGGCAACGTGCTGCTGGTGCATGAAACCCTCGACCAGGTGAAGGAACCGCGCCTGGCCTGGATCTACAACGCCGGCCAGCGCCGTGTGCGGCGCGCACCGCAGGTGTCCTACGACGGCCCGGGTACCGCCTCCGACGGCCTGCGCACAACCGACAACTTCGACATGTTCTCCGGCGCGCCCGACCGTTATGACTGGAAACTGGTGGGCAAGAAGGAGATGTACATCCCCTACAACAGCTACAAGCTCGATTCGCCAAGCCTCAAGTACGACGACATCATCAAGGCCGGGCATATCAACCAGGACCTGACCCGTTACGAGTTGCACCGCGTGTGGGAAGTGGTCGGCACCGTCAAGCCCAGCGAGCGGCACATCTATGCCAAACGCCATATGTTCATCGACGAAGACAGCTGGCAAGTCGCCCTGGTGGACCACTACGACGGCCGCGGCCAACTGTGGCGCGTTGCCGAAGGCCATGCGCAGTTCTATTACGACCACCAGGTGCCGGCCTACACCGTGGAAACCCTGTACGACCTGATTGCAGGGCGCTACATCGCGCTGGGCATGAAGAACGAAGAGAAAAGCAGCTTCGTGTTCGGCTTCGCGGCCAAGGCGGCGGACTACACCCCGGCTGCACTGAGAGCGGAGGGCGTTCGCTGATTCCACACTGAAATGAGGTTGAAAATGTGGGAGCTGGCTTGCCTGCGATAGCAGTGGGCCAGCCCGCTCATCGATTGCTGTTGCACCGCCATCGCAGCATAGGTATCTACACAACTTCGGCACGACGCTAAATCTGTGGCGAGGGAGCTTGCTCCCGTGACGGCCTGGCAGCCGACACAGATATAACTGATGCCCCGCGATCCAATGTGGGAG